>NZ_JBJEES010000121.1:0-6396 GCF_051873315.1 Lactobacillus sp. | reverse complement strand
GGTCAACTACTCCAACACGATCGCGATTGTTTCTGAAGCCTGCCGGCGCTTCCGCCCGAACTCCAAGGTCGTCAACATCTGCGACATGCCAATCGATGACATGGGCAGAATGGCTGCCATTGCCGGGCTCAAGAGCTTCAAGGACCTCGACTTTACCTACTACGGCTTGAACCACTTCGGCTGGTGGAAGAGCGTCACCAACAAGAAGACCGGGGAAGACCTGATGCCGCTTTTGAAAGACTATGTCAAGAAGAACGGCTACTATGTGGGCGGAGACTTCGACAAGGAAACTGAAGCCAGCTGGGTCGCAACTTTCAAGAAGGTTGCTGACTGCTACGCCTTGGACCCGACGACTCTGCCAAACAACTACATGCAGTACTACTACTTCCCGCAATACGAAGTGGAAAACGCCAACCCGCACTATACCAGAACCGATGAAATCCTGGAATACCGGCAAAAGATCGTCTTCGGTGAATGTGCCCGGATCGTCAAGGAAGGCACGGCCAAGGGCAACCTTTGGGAAAGCGAAGTGCACTCCAACTACATCATTGACATCTGCCACGCGATTGCCTTCAACACCCACGAGAAGTACCTGGCCAACATCCCGAACAACGGGGCCATCAGCAACTTCCCAGACGACGCCATCGTTGAAGTGCCTTGCCTCTTTGGCTCAGACGGCGTGCAACCATTGGTAGTTGGTGAAGCCGGCCGCTTCCAATTAGGTCTGATGATGGAACAAGTTACCTGCGAAAAGCTTGTTGTTGATGCTTATGAGCAAAAGTCCTACATCAAGATGCTGCAGGCCTTTGCCTTGAACAAGACTGTTCCAGACGCTAGCGTTGCCAAGAAGATCCTGGACGACATGATGGTCGTCAACAAGCCTTACTGGCCGGATTTGAAGTAGTCAGAATGAATTGAAATAAGAAACAACAAGCAAGATACTTGCAATAAGCAGCAAGGGAGGAAGATTGCTTATGATGCAGAAACTGCAGAAATTCGGGGCGGCTATGTTCGTGCCTGTCCTGCTTTTCTCTTTCGCCGGTATCGTGGTTGCCTTAACCAGCCTGTTCAACAACCCGTTGATCTTTGGCTCGCTGGCAAACACCAATACCTTCTGGTACGGTCTTTGGGACACCGTTCAACAAGGTGGCTGGACCGTCTTTAACCAAGTCGACATGCTCTTCGTGGTCGGCCTGCCAATCGGGCTGGCTAAGAAGGCCCACGGGCGGGCAGCCATGGAAGCCATCGTTACCTACTGGACTTTCAACTACTTTATCGCTGGTTTCCTGACCCACTGGGGCGCCTTCTTCGGCCTTAAGGACTACGTCAAGACCCAGATCGTAGCCAACTCAACCAACAATGGTTTGACCATGATTGCCGGGATCAAGACCCTGGACACCAGTATTGTTGGTTCCCTGGTCATCGCCGGTATCGTTGTCTGGCTGCACAACCGCTACTTTGACAAGAAGTTGCCGGACTTCCTGGGTACCTTCCAGGGCTCAGCCTTCGTTGTCATCCTGGGCTTCGTGGCTATGTTCCCAGTTGCCTTCCTGACCTGCCTTATCTGGCCAAAGGTGCAAATGGGTATCACTGCTTTGCAGGAATTCATGGCTTCCAGCGGCTTGATCGGGGTTTGGATCTTCAACTTCCTGAACCGGGTCTTGATCCCAACCGGCCTGCACCACTTGGTCTACATTCCATTCCAATACGGCCCAGCCGTTGTTGCTGGGGGGCTGCAGCCATGGTGGCTCAAGCACTTGACTGAATTTGCCGAAAGCACCAAGAGCTTGAAGAGCCTGGCTCCAAACATGGGCTTCATGCTTTACGGGAATGAAAAAGTCTTCCTTGTGCCAGCCATCTGCCTGGCCTTCTACCACACCGCCAAGAAGAACAAGAAGAAGCAGACTTCAGCCTTGCTTTTGCCAGCTGCTTTGACTTCATTCCTGGCCGGGATTACCGAACCTGTTGACTTTACCTACCTCTTCGCGGCTCCAATCCTCTGGGTTGTCTACTCAGTTCTGGCCGCAACCATGAACACGACCATGTACATCTTCGGCGTTGTCGGCCAAATGACTGACGGGGCCATCGGGATTGCTTCTATGAACTGGCTGCCACTCTGGGCTAACCACTGGCACACTTACATGGCCCAATTCATCATTGGTCTGATCTATGCCGTTATCATCTACTTCATCTTCCGCTTCATGATCGTCAAGTTCAACTACGCTACTCCAGGCCGGGAAGCCGACGACCAGGAAGTCAAGCTGATGAACAAGAAGCAATACAAGGAAGCCAAGGCCGCTGAACAAGCAGCTGAAGCTGCCGGGCAAAACTCCTCTGACCCATACATCGCCAGAGCTACGGCTTACACGACTCTCTTGGGCGGACCGGAAAACATTGCTGAAATCACTTCCTGCGCTACCCGTTTGCGGGTAACTGTCAAGGACCCTGACAAGGTCGGTGCCGACGCTGCCTTCAGAAAGAACCAGGCAGTCGGGGTTGTCCGTCACGGTTCAGCCATCCAGGTCATCGTTGGTCTGGACGTTGCCCAAGTTCTGGAAAGAATTGAAAGCATCATTGCCGACAGCGGCAACACCGTTGCCAAGGCCGAAGCCGATCCTGATGAAGAAAAGGCTACCGGCTACCTGGACCTGCTGGGCGGCAGAAGCAACATCAAGGACTTGACCTCCTGCTCAACCAGAGTAAGAGCCCACGTCTTTGACACTAAGAAGGTCGCTGCTGACGACGACTTCAAGAAGGTCGGGGCCAGCGCCGTTGAAAGACGGGATGACCAGGAAATCGACATCGTGGTCGGCCTGGAAGCTGAACGGGTTGTCGATAAAATGAAAGAAATTATGTAAGTAGTGTAAGCCCTTTAAATTGGTCTGAAAGCGTAAAAGTGCTATTCTGTTAACTAGGTGAAAACGTCAACAAGTTAGCAAGAGGAGACTTTTATGGCAGGACTAAAAGCACGAATCGTGGATAAATCAAGCGATCTCAATCCATCGGATAAGAAGATCTTGAATTACTTGCTGAACAATGCTGCTGAATGCAGCGAACTCAGTCTGGCGAAATTGGCCAAGAAACTTTATGTTTCAGAATCGGCCATTTTTCGCTTATGCAAGAAGATCGGTCTAAGTGGCTACAGTGAATTGAAATACGAGCTGGCGGATTTTTCCAAGGGGGAGAAGCAAATGGTCAAGCAACAGGATACCTTTGCCGAGCGCCTGGTCAAAAATCTCCGTTCAGAGCTCAGCTATTTCAGAACTCTGGATTTTGAAAGCTTCTATTCGACCTTAAACCGGACGAAAAATATCTACATTTACACCACCGGCTGGCAGCAGGCGTCAATCGCCAGTTATCTCTCCAACCAGCTGTTGGTGAATGTGGGCAAGCCGACGGTCATCATGCCGTCAGCTATTAGTGAATTGAAGATGTCGAAGAATTGGCTGCAAGATCATGACCAATTGATCGTGATTTCCTTCTCCGGGGAAGATCCCGACTTGTGCCAGCTCCTAGAAGAGCTGCACCTGGTCAACGCAGATTTGACGATTACTTCGCTGACGACCATCAAGGAGAGCCGGCTGGCCAGCCTGTCTGACTACAGTCTCTTTTTCCAGCCAAGTCTCTTCCATGAGAGCATCAGCACCAAGAACTGGGCTTTTAGTCCGGCTTACATAATGATTGATTTATTAATTAACGGCTACTGCGAGTGGCTGAGAAAAGAGGATGAATAATGCAGGAGAAAGCTTTGAATTGGCTGGACAGGTTGACCAAGTCAGCAGGTCTGACGCCGAAAAGAATTTTAAAGATCTACACCTTTGTCCTCTTTTTTGCCCCGCTGGCCTACCTGCTGCTTTTGCAGCTGCGGGCCGGGGCGGCCAAGCAGACAATCACTGACTTCATCGCGGCCAGTCCCGCGACCACGGTGTCAATCATCGTGGCAGCCGGTGACTTCCTCTTGGGCTACCTCTGCTGGATTGACGGCGGGGCCCTCTTGGCCGACCGGCGCCAGTACATGAAGTTCATGAAGCTGCAGCTGTGGACCCAGCTGATCGTTGGCAACTGGTTCTGCCTTCTCTTCGCCATTTTTGCCCTGCGGCGGGGAGGAGATCTGCCTGAAGAGAGCAAGGTAAAGCCGAGCCAGCTGCTGTCCTTGACCTACTTGATTGCTTCTTTATTCGTAATTTGTTTTGTATTCTATGTAGTTCTCGCCTTTAGAGCGGTGAAAGGGTGATGTTCATGTTTAATTTCTTTAAAAAGTCCAAGTCAAAAGGCAATGAAGTCAAGGCGCCCATCAAGGGCAATCTGATTCCCCTGTCCGAAGTCAGCGATGACGTCTTCTCCCAAAAGATGCTGGGCGACGGTTTTGCCGTTAAGCCGACCGGCCAGGAAGTAGTTGCCCCGGTTTCCGGGACCATTACCACTCTTTTTCCAACCAAGCACGCCATCGGCATCAAGACGGCTGAAGGGCTGGAAGTCCTGATCCACTTGGGGATCGACACGGTGGAACTGAAAGGGGAACCCTTCAAGCTTTTCGTCGATCAAGGCGATTCTGTCAAGGCCGGCGACAAACTGGCTGAAATGGACATCAAGGCAGTTGCTGACCACGGCTTGGACAACACGGTCATGGTGGTTTACACCAACATGGACCTGCTCAAAGAAGTCAAGGATGTCGACCCGCGCCCTGTAGAGGCGGGTGACGACGCGCAAGAAATTGTCTTTAACTAACGCGCGGCGCTATGATTTTTACCATTTTTAACATTACTCTTTAATCCAAATCTTTTACTTTTACTCCTCTATTTAATAAAACTTTCTTTACTAACTCACAAATCGCCAGACTGCTCCGGGACCTTTCCCGGGGCAGTTTTTTGCATGAAAAAAGCAGCCTTGCGGCTGCTTAGGCGAGGGATTTAGCCATCATTTGGTGGGGGATGCCGGCTTCCATGAAGACGGGGCCAACATCGTGGTAGCCATTGGCCAGGTAGAAGTCCCGGGCACTGGCCTGGGCGTGGAGGTAAAGCTCCTGGGTCAAATCGTTCTCCAAGACATAGTTCTCAATGGCCTTTAAAAGCTGGCTGGCGATGCCGCGGTGGCGGGCAATTTTCTGCACGGCGACCCGGCCGATGTAAAAGCGGCCTTCTTCGTTAAAGAAGCGGGCGGCGGCCAGGGCATTGCTCTTGTCCTCGTTTAAAAGGAAAACGTGATAAGCGGAAAGGTCCTGGTCATCCAGTTCAGGAACCGTGATTTCCTGCTCGGCGACGAAAACGTCATCGCGGATTCTGGACAGGCAGAAGACCTCCCGGGCAGAGAGCTCGTTAAAAGGCTTGACTTGGATTTCTTTGGCAAAGTCGTTTTTTTGACGTTTTTTCACGGTTGACAGAGTTCCTTTCCATAACTGCTTGATTATGTTTAGCTATTGTAGCAGGCTAAAAAGATTTGTCAAATCACTTGCTTATTTTCTGAAAAAAGTCGGATATTTTTCTGCTGATTTGCAATCTTTTAAAAAATCGCATATTTCTCCTTTTGTCCTCTGTAACCACTAGGTCTTGTGTGCTATAAATAGACGTGACACTAAATTTTGTAGATAATTAGTTGAGGTGAGTCATGTCAGAGTTAGCAATCACTGATTTGCACGTAGAAATTGCCGGCAAGGAGATTCTCAAAGGGGTCAACCTCCAGCTTAAAACCGGAGAGATCCATGCCATTATGGGGCCAAATGGGACGGGAAAGTCAACCCTGTCAGAAGCCATTATGGGCAACCCGGCATATAAGGTGACCCAGGGGTCTGTCAAGCTGGATGGGCAAGAACTGCTGGATTTGCCAGTTGACGAGCGGGCCCGGGCCGGCCTCTTTTTGGCCATGCAGTACCCGGCTGAAATCCCCGGCGTCAGCAACGCCGAATTCATCCGGGGAGCCTTGAACGCCCGCCGGCCGGAAGGCGATCCAGTCTCGGCCCGGGAATTTCTCCAAGAGCTCTATGAAAAGATGGACTTTTTGGACATGAAGGCTGAAATGGCCCAGCGCTACTTGAACCAGGGCTTTTCCGGCGGGGAAAAGAAGCGCAACGAGATCTTGCAGATGCTGATGATCAAGCCCAAGTTCGCAATTTTAGACGAGATCGACTCCGGCCTGGATATCGATGCCTTGAAGGTAGTTTCCAAGGGGGTCAACGATTTGCGGGGGCCGGACTTCGGCGCCTTGATGATCACCCACTACCAGCGCCTTTTGGACTACGTGGTGCCTGACAAGGTTCACGTCATGATGGGCGGCCGGGTCGTGGCTGAAGGCGGGCCGGATTTGGCCAAGCGCCTGGAAAAGGAAGGCTATACCAAGCTGCGCGATGAGCTGGGCTTGGATATTGAACTGACGGATGAAGACGTTTAAGGAGGAAGCATG
>NZ_JBJEES010000120.1:0-25551 GCF_051873315.1 Lactobacillus sp. | reverse complement strand
GATCAACTCTCAGGGACGCTATTAGCGTGTTACCACCCATCGTTCAAAGCAAAAAATGCTTCCTCAGCAGATGCTCTGCCAGAAAAAAAGACGCCTCTTGGCCCAGAGGCCAAGGGACGTCTTCGCGCGTTACCACCCTTTATTCAGCCCCGCCTCACGGCCAGGGCCCTTAAAGTCTTCCAGTCAGAAGATCTGAACGCGCTAACGGGCGTTAAGCGGGTCCGGCTTATCAGCGACTCGCCGGGACCATGCCAACACAAGACCATCTTCGCCAGCTTTCGCCCCCTGTTTCTCAGCACCAACAGTTCTCTGTAGAGGCTTCCCCTGACTACTCATCTTCTTAAGCTTTACTTAATTTAACTATAATTAGAGCATAAAGTAATTTTTACTTTTCGTCAAGGGACAAAAACTTATTTTTGCAGCTTTTTGTCCAAAATGGCTTGCAGTTCTGCTTCAGTGAAATTGTACTTGTCCCCGCAGAAGTTGCAGACCAGTTCAGCCCCATGGTCTTCTTCGATCATTTCCTTGAGCTGGCTGCCCTTCAAGGTTTCCAGCATGCCGGCATACTTTTCCTTGGAGCAGTCGCAGTGGTAGGAGACCTCGTCTTTTTCCAAGATCTTGCAGTCATCGCCCAGGATCTTCTTGGACAAGTCTTCTGGCGTCATCCCGTCCAAAAAGGCGGATGAAAGCTGCGGCAAGGCCTTGATCCGGTCTTCCGTTTCCTTCAGCAGTTCTTCGCTGGCCCCTGGCAGTGCCTGGAGCAAAAAGCCGCCCGCGGCCCCAATAGTGTCGTTCGGGTTGACGAAAACTGACAGGCCGACAGCTGACGGGATCTGTTCTGACTTAGCCAGGTAGTAGGTCAAGTCTTCAGCAATTTCCCCAGATACGATCGGCACTTCGCCAGTGTAAGGCTGCTTCAAGCCCAGGTCCTTGGTTACCTGCAGCCAGCCCTTGCCGACAGCCTTCTTAACGTCGATATGGCCGTCTTCTCTGGCCGGCAAGGCCACGTGGTTGTTTTGGACATAGCCCTTAACAGTCAAATCTGACTTGGCCGTAACCACGGTTGCCCCAACCGGGCCATCGCCCAACAGGCGCAAAGTCAGTTCCTGGTCACCTTTTAATTCTGCCCCAGCCAAAAGCAGCGTACCCAAGAGGCTCCGGCCCAAAACAGCTGAAGAAGCTGACCAGGTGTCGTGCCGCTTTTGCGCTTCAGCGACCAGGTCCTTGCCGTTAATGGTCAAAAGACGCAGGTCCTTGCTGGCATTGATTGCTTTGATTAAGTAGTCGTTCATGATTTTCCTCCATAAAAATAGAGCCGTTGCCGGCTCTATTTCTTCTATTCATCCTTGTCTGAATCGTCTGTTTGTTCAGTCTTCTGACTAGGAGCGTCATTCTTGTCCTTTTCAGGATCCTTTGACAGGTCGCTTTCGCTTGGCGTCGGCAGAGCATCAGCAGAGTCTTCCTGACTCGCTGAATCATCTGGCTCAGCGAGCTTGGCGGCGTCGGTTTCCGGCTTGACCGCGTCTTCGCTTGGCGTTGCCAGAGCTTGCTTTTCAGCAATGTCTTCTTCCGCCTTCTCCTCAGCCTTTTCTTCTGCCCGCTTCTGAGCAGCTTCCTTGGCTTCTTCATAGCTCAAGGCCTTGGCTTCAGATGGGAACTCTTCGCTGGACTTTTCAGGCATCTTCCCAGTCTTGTAGAGTGAGTAGATCTGCTTTTCATCCAGAGTTTCGTACTTCAGCAGGGCTTCAGCGATGATCCGGTGCTTTTCCCGGTTGTTTTCAACAATTTCAACCGCTTTGGCGTGGGCTTCGTCCAAAATCTTCTTGACTGCTTCGTCGATCTTGGCGGCGGTTGCTTCACTGTAAGGCTTGAAGCCGTAAGGAATGCCTTCGCCTTCCTTTTCCAGTTCAACCATGCCCAGTTCATCGGTCATCCCGTAGTTGACCACCATGCTGTGGGCGATTGCCGTAGCTTGTTCAAAGTCGTTTGAGGCCCCAGTTGACTGGTCGCCAACCACGACTTCTTCACCGGCCCGGCCACCCATCAAACCAACGATTTGCTCAAAGAGCTGCTTCTTGGTCAAGATGAACTGGTCGTCCTTAGGCAGCATGATGTTGTAACCGCCTGCCCGGCCACGAGGCACGATGGTAACCTTGCGGACCGTTCTTGAGTCACTCAAGACCAGACCACAGATTGAGTGACCGGCTTCGTGGAAGGCCACGCGTTCGCGTTCCTTCTTGGAAATCATCCGGTCCTTCTTGGCAGGACCAGCAATTACCCGGTCTTCAGCTTCATCGATGTCGGCCGCGGTAATCTTGGTCCCGTTGCGGCGGGCGGCTACCAGGGCAGCTTCGTTAAGGACGTTTTCAAGGTCAGCCCCGACAAAACCAGGAGTCTGGCGGGCAACTTCCTTCAAGTCAACATCGTCAGCCAGCGGCTTGTTCTTGGCGTGAACGCGCAGGATGGCTTCACGGCCCTTGACGTCCGGACGACCAACCAGGACCTTCCGGTCAAAACGGCCTGGCCGGGTCAAAGCCGGGTCAAGAACGTCAGACCGGTTGGTAGCGGCCATGACGATAACGCCTTCGTCACCTTCAAAACCGTCCATTTCAACCAGCAGCTGGTTCAAGGTCTGTTCACGTTCATCGTTGCCGCCGCCTTGGCCATTGCCACGCTGGCGGCCGATGGCATCGATTTCGTCGATGAAGATAATGCTTGGCGCGTTCTTCTTGGCGTTGGTGAACAGGTCACGGACACGGCTGGCCCCGACCCCGACGAACATTTCAACGAAGTCTGAACCAGAGATGGAGAAGAATGGCACGCCCGCTTCACCGGCAACGGCCTTGGCCAGCAAGGTCTTACCAGTACCCGGAGGCCCCTCAAGCAGGACACCAGACGGGATTCTTGCCCCCAGCTTGGTGTATCTTGCCGGATTCTTCAAGAATTCAACAACTTCCACCAGTTCCTGCTTTTCTTCTTCTTCACCGGCCACGTCGTCAAAGCGGACCTTGTTCTTCTTAGGGTCCTGCGGCTTGACGTTGGAGCGGCCGAAGTTCATGATGCCGCCGCCTTGGCCGCGGCTGCCGCCTTGGTTCATCATCATGACCATCAAGACAATGAAGAGGACGGTTGGCACCAGCATGATGATCGTTGAGATCCAGTTGCTGGACTGTGATTCACCCTGGGTGCTCATCTTGACGTTCTCAGACTGGGCCAGGTCCTGGACCTTCTTGACGCTGGAGTCGTTTTCCAGCATCGTGGTTGAGAAGCCAGTCACCTTGGAGGAGCTGCTGCCGCCAAAAATATCTGAGCTTGAGGATGACTTAGTTTGACTTGACTTGTAGCTACCGGTTACGGAGTAAACCCCGTTGGACGGCTGCACGTTAAAGTCCTTGATTTCGCCATTGCGCAGCTTCTTCACGAATTCCGTGTAGCTGATGGTTTCAGTTGCTCCGGAATTGCTGCTGCCGCCAAGGGCCCAATTGATTCCCCAGAGGAGAAGCAAAAATACGACTATGTAGAATAGACCATTGCTAAATAGTCGATTCCGATTATTTTTCATAAATGACCTCCGTCAGATCGAAGAATTACTCCCCAAATTTTAACATAAAAGCCGGCAACTATCGAAACTTTTACCTGTCTTTCTTGCATGTTTTCACTTGCTGCAAATACAGCGGCCTTTTTTCTTCTTTGACTGGCTGCTGGTAGCAGCCCTCAACATAAACCGCTTCTTGTCCAGCAAAGAGGCCAAGGCAGTTGCCCCGCAAGGCCAGCGGAATCCCCGCCGCCGCGAAAAGCTTCTTGCTCTTGGCATGGCGGCCGTCTTTTAAAAGCAGGCGCTGGCCAGCCGGCAGACTGCCAGCAAATAATTTCCCGGGAAATGATATTTCCGCCAAGGGACTTTCTGCCTTTTTTTCCTCGCTTAGCAAGTAGCAGCGGCCTCTGAAAAAGAAAGGCTGGCCGACTTCAACTTGCCTTAGGGGACTGGGAGCTGGCTGCTCGGCCGGGTAAAGCCAGTAATGCCCTTGGTAAAAGCAGAGGTGGAGCCCCCCTTTTTCCTGGCCTTGCCCTTTCGCCAGTAAAACCCGGTCCAGCTGGACTCTTTTATTGTACTTTTTTTGGATAAAATTCTCCAGGTAGACCTTGAAGAGCTCGGTTTCCGCCTGCCCGGCTGCCTGGGGGATCCGCCAGCCGCCAAAGAGAAATTCCGGCTCAGGCAATTTGCCGGCTGCCTGGGCAAAACAGTCTTCTTCCGCCGTCATTTCCCGGCTGAAGCGCCAGGCATTTTCCAAAAGATCTGGGCTCTCCTTTTTCAAAAGCGGGACTACTTCCTGGCGCAGGCGGTTGCGGGCCGTAATGCCCTCAAAGTTGGTCCCGTCTTCGACATATTCCAGTCCTCTTTCTTTGACATAAGCCAACAGATCAGCCTTGCTGGCAGCCAGAAGCGGCCGGACCAGCTTGACCTTCCCCCGCTGGCTGACAGGTTTGAGGCTGTTCATTTCCCGGGGAATACCTGACCGGACCAGCTTGAGCAGGATATTTTCCAGCAAGTCATCGCCGTGGTGGGCTGTCAGCAGGTAGTCAGCCTTAACCTGCCGGGCCACTTCAAACAAGAAGTCGTAGCGGTAGTCCCGGGCTGCTGCTTCCAGGCCGTTTTCTGGATGAAGGGACTTGGGCCAGACGCTTTCATACAGAGGGAGCCGGTACTTATGACAGTAAGCCCTTAACACCTGGCTTTCTTTTTGGCTGTCTGGCCTGATCTGGTGGTCAAGATGGGCCGCGTAGAGCTTAAAATTTCCCGGCAAGCGCCGCATCAAATCAAGCAGCGCCATTGAGTCCGGACCGCCGCTGGCCGCGACCAGGAAATTTCCTTCCAAAGGCAGGCCTTCTTCGGCAAAAAAGGCTGCCAGTCTTTTTTCAATGTCCATGAGCCATCACTCCCTCTTCTTGGCAAAAAGAAAAGATTCCAGATTAAAAACTACAGATCCAAGCAAAAAACGGCCCCTAGGGCCGTTCTTATTTCAAGGCAGCTTCCAGCTGCTTTATTTCTGCTCGCGCCTCCTGGTCAACCTGGTTGAGGACCCGGTCAAAGTCGCCGGCCTGCAACTGGCTGAACTGGTTGGCCGGATCGATCAGTTCCGGATCGTTGACCCGGCGGATGGACAAGTCCAGCCGGCCCTTGCGCAGGTTCTGGACCACCACTCTGACCTGGTCGCCCACCTGCCAGCGCTGGCGCTCTCTTGGCCAGTCGCTGCCAAAGTCATTGCGGTGAACCAAGCCGCTCTTATGCTTGGGCAGGGTCACGAAGATGCCCAGGTCTGTCACATTGTTGATTACACCGTCAAGGCGCTGGCCAACTTTGTAGTTCATCAGTTATCGCCCTTTTCCTTGATGTTGTAGACCCGCTCGCCATCTTTAGTGTACTTGTATTTGTAGCGGATCACCTTGGCCACGTAGTCGCTGTCTTTCATGTCGTCGCGCTCGTTGGTCAGCTTTTCCTTGTTCTTCTTGATCTTGGTCAAAGTTGCCTGGTTCTGACTGACCTGCTTCTGGATCTTGGCCGTCCGGGCCTTGGTCATGGCCAGCTGGAAGCCCAGCACTGCAAAGACCAGCAGGATCAAAGCCACGATCCGGTTGCGCCGGACCCGGTGCACTTCTCTGAACTTGATTTGCCGCTTCTTCAGGCGGCGGACATCCTGGTCCGGCCGCAGCGGCGTTACGTTTTGCTGATTTCCTCTGTTGTTCCCCATCACTGTCTACCCTTATCCTAAAATCATATAATAGATTTAGTATATCAGCTTTGGTGGAAAAAGTCATTAGTCGACTAATTCGTACAAGTCCCCGGCTTCCGCCTTTTTGGTCGTTTCCCGCAAGTCCAGAACCCGGGCCTTGATTACCCTAGTCCCGTATGCTACGGCGATCACGTCGCCGACAACCACGTTGTAGCTGGACTTGACAGTCTTGCCGTTCACGCTTACCCGGCCCTGGTCAGCCATTTCCTTTGCCACCGTTCTCCGCTTGACCAGGCGGGAAATTTTCAAAAATTTGTCGATTCTCATATTTGTCTCCTGTCTGTTAATACTTAGCTTTTTACTCTTAAAAAATTACCGCTGGATGATCTCCGCCGCGTCCTTGGCAAAAGTGCCCAGTTCCGCGAACATGGCCCGCCGGGTCAGCTTGTCTGGCAAAAGCAGGGTAACCACCAGGCGCTTTTTGGCCCCAAGAGCGATCCGGGCCTTCCAAGACACGTGTTCCAGGGCCTTGAAGATGTTTGGCCCTTCCATTTCCCGGCTGCCGGAATCGCTGAAAATGACCCGGATCTGGTCCTTTTCCTTGACCAGGGTCAAAATCTGAGCCAAGTCGCAGCTGGCCTTCAAGCTGGCCACGTTGAGCAGGTTCTCAACAGCAGCTGGATAGTCGCCAAAGCGGTCCAGGAGTTCGTCTTCGATGTCTTCCCGGTCCTGCAGGCTGCCGATGCCCTTGATCTTCTTGTAAAATTCGATCTTCTGCTCCTGATCGGCGATGTAATCTTCTGGAATATAGGCTTCCAGGCCCAGGTCGATCTCGGCATTGCTCTTTTTGACCGGCTTCTTCCCCTGCCGCTCCTTGATGGCGTCAGCCAGCATCTGGGAGTAGAGGTCGTAGCCGACGCTGTCGATGAAGCCGTGCTGCTGGGCCCCCAGCATGTTGCCGGCCCCGCGGATGGACAAGTCCCGCATGGCGATCTTGAAGCCCGCCCCCAGCTCGGTAAAGTCCCGGATGGCGTCCAGCCGCTTTTCCCCCACTTCCGTCAGAACCTTGTTTGGCTGATAGAGGAAGTAGGCGTAAGCCAGGCGGGCTGACCGGCCGATCCGGCCCCGCAATTGGTAGAGCTGGCTTAGGCCGTAGTGGTCGGCATCTTCAATGATCATGGTGTTGACGTTAGGCATGTCAATCCCGGTTTCAATAATGGTCGTGGTGACCAAAATGTCGAATTCCCGGTCCAAAAAGCGGCTCAAGATGTCTTCCAATTGGTTTTCGCTCATCTGCCCGTGGGCATAGGCGATCCGGGCCTGAGGCATAAGCTGCTCCAAGCGGGCCACTGTTTCCTCGATGTCGCCAACCCGGTTGTGCAGGTAAAAGACCTGCCCGCCCCGCTGCATTTCCCTTTGGCAGGCCTCCTTGACCGTACCCGGCAACTGCTCCAGGACGTAGGTCTGGATCGGATACCGGTTTTGGGGCGGCGTTTCCATGACTGACAGGTCTCTGATCCCGATCATGGACATGTGCAGAGTCCGCGGAATCGGAGTGGCCGTCAGAGTCAAAACGTCGATATTGGTCTTCAGCTGCTTGAGCTTTTCCTTGTGGGCTACCCCAAAGCGCTGTTCTTCATCGATGATGAGCAGACCCAGGTCCTTGAACTGGACGTCCTTGGACAAAATCCGGTGGGTGCCGACTACCAAGTCAATGCTGCCGTCTTTCAAGCCAGCCACGATCTTCTTGCTTTCGGCCTGGCCTTGGAAACGGGAGAGGCTGGCAATTTCCACCGGAAAGCCCTTAAAGCGGTCTTTAATGGTCTGGTAGTGCTGCTGGGCCAGGATGGTCGTCGGCACCAGGAAGGCGACCTGCTTGCCGTCGCAGATGGCTTTAAAAGCAGCCCGCATGGCTACTTCAGTTTTCCCGAAGCCGACATCCCCGACCAAAAGCCGGTCCATCGGCTTGGCCTTTTCCATATCAGCCTTGATTTCCGCCGTAGCCCGCAATTGGTCAGGGGTTGGCTCGTAAGGAAAGGCAGCTTCAAAGGCGGCCTGGTCTGATCCATCCGGGGAAAAGGCAAAGCCCTTTTCCGCCTCTCTTTTTGAGTACAGGTCGATCAAGTCGTCAGCGATATCCTCGACTCTGGCGGCAACCCGCTTCTTGGTCTTGGCCCACTCGCTGCCGCCCAGCTTGTTGACATGGGGCTGCTTGCCTTCTGAAGCCACGTACTTTTGCACCAAGCTGAGCTGGTCAGCTGGAACAAAGAGCTGGTCACCTTTTTGGTAAGTGATGGTGATGTAGTCCCGCTTTTTCCCATCGGTCTCCAGGGTCTGGATGCCTTCAAAGCGGCCGATACCATGGTTGACGTGGACTACATAGTCGCCAGGCTTGAGTTCTGTATAGCTGCGCAGACGCTGGGCGTTTTCCAGAGTCTTGATCCGCTTCTTCGGCCGCTTGCTTTGGTTAAAAAGCTCCCTTTCGGTCAGATAGACTAGGTCGCTGTCGGGCAAGACAAAACCGCTGGCATAGCCACTGATAACCAGCTGGGCCCGGCCTTCTTTTAAGCCGTCTGCTTCCGCCAAAGGCAGGTAGATGTCATAGTCATGGCAGCTCCGGCTGAATTCCTCAGCCTGCCGGCGGCTGGACAATTGCAAGACCACGGTCTGCCCCTTTTTGGCATAAGAGTCCAGCTCCGTTTTCAAAAGCTCCATCTGGCTGAAAAACTGCTGCGCTTCCCGGCTGTCCCAGGCCAAATGCTGGCCAAAACGCAGCCGGCCCATGGAGTGGGCCATCAAGCTGACATAGAGGCGGTGGTGGCCATCTGCCTTTAGCACCGCCTCAAAATCCAGGCGCAGCTTCTGCCGGCTGGTCATCATCTTGCTGGCGATCTGGCTGGCCAGGTAGTCATCGTTGATAGCGCCCATATTCTTGACGCTTTCAGCAATCAGCTGCCAGTCGTTGAACAAAAGCAGACCTTTAGCCGGCAGGTAGTCCAGCAGACTGAAAGATTTAGGCAAAAGGTAGTCCAGGTAGCGGTCATAGTCATCCGGCAATTGCCCGTCAGCCAAGGCCTCCTGGGCCATTTCCAGGCTGGCAGCCGCTTCTTTTGGCAGGTCGCTTGCCAAATCCCGGCCCGCCCGGTCCAAGTCTTGGGCCGTAAAGACGTGGTCACTGGCTGCCGGCACGGTTACTTCCGGCAATTCCTCCAGGCTGCGCTGGCTGGTCAGGTCAAAGGTCTTGATCGTGTCAATTTCGTCGCCGAAAAATTCCAGGCGCAGGGGGCTTTCCCGGTCCAAAGGATAAAGATCGACGATGTCCCCCCGCATGGCAAACTCGCCCGGCTTAACGACTAGGTTTTCCCGGTGGTAGCCGGCCTGGTTCAGCCACTGGGCCAGGTCGGGCAAGGCAATTTCATCCCCAACGGCAAAATGCTTCTGCCCCTTTTTAAACAGGGCCGGGTCACTTAAAGGATACTGCAGGCCCTGCGGGGTCGCGATCACGACGCCAGGCCGGCCGCTTAAGAGCAGGTTCAAGCACTGAACCCGGCTGCTTAACTCATCCGGTGAACTGACCGCCGTCTGCGTGGCCAGGTTTCCATCCAGGGCAAAAAGCTCCAAGTCATCATCGGCCAAAAGCCGGCTCAAGTCGTTGTAGCGCTCCTGGGCCTTGTATTCATTCTCTTCGATCAAGAGCAGGGGCTGGCCCACCTGGGCTAAATAAGCCTGGATGAGGACAGCAAAAGCGCCCCGTTCGACTCCTGTGAGCAGGGAGTTCTTGATCCGGGACGTTTTCGCGATAAAAGCAGTCACTGCCTGATCTTTTTTCAAAAAATCAATTACTTGCATGTTCGTGTGCTTGTCTTTAGTTGTAACGGTTCATTAAGTACTGGGCGTCTTTGCCGGCGATAAAGTCGTCAATGATCTGGTCGACCTTGGCAAAACTGGCCTCTAGTTCTTTTTGCTGGTCGGGGTTAAAAGGGGTCAAGACCCAGGAAACCACGCTCTGCTTGTCTGGGTGGCGGATCCCGATCTTAAGGCGGTTAAACTTCTCAGTCCCCAGGCAGGCAATAATGCTCTTGATCCCATTGTGGCCGCCCGACTTGCCGCCGGCACGAATCCGCAGCTTGGCGATTGGCATGTCCATGTCGTCGTGAATGACCAGAATATCGCTAGGATCAATCTTGAAGAACTTGGCAGCCGCGCCTACGGCCCTGCCGGATTCATTCATATAAGTCTGCGGTTCCATGAAGATCACGTCCTCGCCTGCCACTTTCTCCTTGGCGTAGAGGGCCGTGAACTTGTCGCGGTCCAGGCGCAGGCCCTTTTCTTCTAAGTAGTGGTCCAGGGCCATGAAGCCGGTATTGTGCTTGGTTTTTTCATATTTAAGGCCGGGATTGCCCAAAGCAACGATTAATTTCATCAAAAGTCTCCTCACTTGCTGTATCTTAATAATTTTAGCACAACTGGCAAAAATCTTACGCTTTCCCGCCTTTTAAGCCAACTTTAATTTCTATTTTCTGCATGCTATAATGTGAAAGTATGAGACAAGAAAACATTTACATGTAAAGCTACATAACGGAGGTTCTCCTATGTTAATCAAATCACTGGTCATCAAGAAAGACTACCTGACGACTGTCAACGAACACGCCACCCTGGAAGAAGCCTTGAAGGTACTGGAAAGCTCCGGCTACCGCTGCGTGCCAATCCTGGATGACAGCGGCAAGATCTTCCGCGGCAACATCTACAAGATGCACATTTACCGCCACAAGTCCCAAGGCGGGGACATGAGCCTGCCGGTAACCTACCTCTTGAAGAACGCCACCAAGACCATCAAGATCAACGCGCCATTCTTCCAAGTCTTCTTTACCATCAAGGACTTGCCTTACATTGCCGTTTTGGACACTGACAACACCTTCTACGGCATCTTGACCCACGCCCGCCTCTTGGACATGCTGTCTTCAGCCTGGAACGTCAAGACCGGGGCCTACGTCCTGACTGTCTTGTCAACCAACGACAGCGGCAACTTGACCAAGATGACCAAGATCATCTCCAAGTACGTCAACCTGGCCGGGGCCATGACTCTGGACGCGCCAGCCAGCGAATTTGATGGCAAGTACGTCCGTCGGACCCTCTTCACCCTGCCGCAAGGGACCACGGAAACTGAACTGAAGGCCATCTGCAAGAAGCTCAAGGCCAAGGGCTTCCCTGTCGTTGCCGTTGAAGACCTGGCTGCCGGCATGAACATCATGAGCGAAGAAAAGCCAGGCGTCTTCTTGAACGAAGAATAAGCAAAAGCATATTAAAAACCTCCGAAGCAAAATTCGGAGGTTTTTTCTTGCTTTTATTCGTTGTCGTAAATCCGGTCCAGACGGTCATTGAACTGGCAGGCCACTTCATAGTGAATGGTGTCCAGCCAGTCAGCTGCCCGGCGCAGGCTGTTTGGCGCTGCCGGATCAGCTGAGATCAATTCAACTGGCGTGCCAGCCGGCACTTCCTTTGGCAAGAGAACCATGAACTGGTCCATGCAGACCCGGCCGACGATCGGGCAGTAAGTGTCCCCGACCTTGACCTTGAAGCCCTGGAACTTGCGGATCCAGCCGTCAGCGTAGCCAACCGGCACGGTCCCGATCCATTCGTCTTCTTCAGCGATGTGGGTTGACCCGTAGCCGACCCCGTAGCCCTTGTGGATCTGCTTGACATAGGTCAGTTCGCTGACAAATGACATGGCCGGCTTGAGGGCAAAGGCCGGCTCTAAGTCCTGGCTGCCTGGGGCTGAAGACGGGTTGAGCCCGTAAAGGCCAATCCCAAAACGGACGATGTCGCTGTCCACGTCCTTGTCAAAGAGGCTGGCAGCCGTGTTATCCACATGAATCCACTTAGGCTTGACCGTCAGCAGGCTTTCCATGTGCTTGAAGCGCTTGACCTGGTAGTCAAAGTAGCTGGAATCAGCGGAGTCAGCTGAAGCAAAGTGAGTGAACATCCCTTCCACGAAGAAGGCGTCGTTGCCTTGCAGATATTCGTTGACTGCCTTGAAGTCCTCGTCTTCACTAAAGCCGATCCGGCCCATCCCTGAGTCGATGGCCAGGTGGATCTTCAGCTGCAGACCTTCCTTGCGGAGGACCTTTTCCGCTTCCTTGAGCCAGTCCAGGCTGGAGACTGGCAAAGAAATGTCGTTGGCCGCGGCCAGGGCGGCTTCTTCAGCCGGCTGCAGGCCCAAGACCAGAATTGGCTTGACGACTTGTGCCCGGCGCAGTTCCAGCCCTTCATCCAGCATGGCCACGCAGAAGCCGTCTGCTCCGGCTTCTTCCATCACTGGCGCCAGGCGCGCTGCCCCATGCCCGTAGGCATTGGCCTTAACCACGCAAAAGAGCTTCTGGCCCGGCTTCAAGTGAGCCTTGGCCTGGCGGGTGTTTTCCTTGATAGCAGCCACGTTGATGTGCAGGGCTGCTGGTCGATTAACTGCTGTGATCATTTTTTCCTCCCAGATAACAGGTGCGATAGTTTGCCGATCGCGCGGCGCCAGCCGGCCGGCTCTTCAAGCACGACCACGGCGACGATCTCGTGATCATCATGCGCGATGCTGGAAAAAATCCGCCCCGTAAAAATCCGCGACGTCGTTACAGGCGCTCCTGACTCGGTCCTCAAAGTTTCCACGTCTTCAAAGGAAACTGCCTGGCCAATCCCGGTTCCCCAGGCCTTGGAGAAGGCTTCCTTGACGGCGAAGCGGCCGCCCAGGTACTCAATCTTCCGCTTATGGGTCAATTCCTGGTACTGGGCAAATTCCCGGTCGGTCAGAACCTTTCTGGCAAAACCGTCCCCCCGGTCAACGACCTTGGCGATCCGGTCCACCTCAATCTGATCCACGCCGATATTTTTGATCATCTTTCCACCTCACGCTGTTTAAATAATAGCACAGATAGAAAAAGGCCGGGTCAAAAGCCCGGTCTTTTTTACTTTTTTAAAAAATTAGCCTTTCCGGCCGTGGATCTTGAAACCAGGCTTGCGCTTCTTCTTGTCAAAATTACGCTTGCCCTTGAAGTTCTTGTTTCCGCCCCGGCTGTGGCCATTCCGGCCCCGGCCGCTTGAGTGCTTGCCCCGGTATGGAAGGGGCTTTTCAGGAGTGATGGTAACCTTAACCTCGCTGTCGTTGGACAGTTCTTTCAGCAAAGCAGCAGCGATATCTTCAGCTGAGTAGTTTTCCAGCAGCTTTTCCGCCGCGTCGTCGTACTTGCTGAGATCCCCGCTCAAAAGGTCGTCTACCTTCAAGACCGCCTGCTTCATCTGCCCGGCAAAGGCTTGTGCGTCTGTCGGCGGACGCAGAGGAGACATCTTCTTCTTGGTCAAATCTTCGATGGTCCGCATGTAGCCGATCTCGTTCGGCGTCACGAAGGTCACGCTCATCCCGCTCTTGCCTGCCCGGCCGGTCCGGCCGATTCTGTGGACGTAGGAGTCCGGGTCTTGCGGAATGTCGTAGTTGTAAACATGAGTAACCCCGGAAATATCCAGGCCCCGGGCAGCTACGTCAGTAGCCACCAGAATGTCCAGTTGCCCTTCCTTGAAGCGCTTGAGCACCTGCATCCGGCGGGCCTGGGTCAGGTCGCCGTGGATGCCGGCCGCGTTGTAGCCCCGGGCAACCAGGCCCCGGGTCAGTTCGTCAACCCGGCGCTTGGTCCGGCCAAAGACCACGGCCAGGTCTGGATTTTCCACGTCGATCAGCCGGCACATGGTGTCGAACTTTTCGTTTTCGCGGACGCGGACGAAGTACTGGTCGATCAAATCAGCCGTCAGTTCCTTGGCCTTGATCTTCACGACCTGCGGGTCATGCATGAACTTTTCGCCCAAAGCCTGGATCGGCTTTGGC
Source organism: Lactobacillus sp. (assembly GCF_051873315.1). Classification (GTDB taxonomy): domain Bacteria; phylum Bacillota; class Bacilli; order Lactobacillales; family Lactobacillaceae; genus Lactobacillus. Next base: position 11,955 of record NZ_JBJEES010000120.1, on the reverse strand, counting down.
ATGGTCGCGCTGAACAAGAGGGTCTGGTCCCGGTTTTCAGCATAGGTCAAGATGCTTTCGATGTCCTGGATAAAGCCCATGTCCAGCATTTCGTCAGCTTCGTCCAAAACAACCGTCTTGACGCCGTCCAGCTTGATGGTCTTGCGCTTTAAGTGGTCCAAAAGCCGGCCAGGAGTCCCGACCAGGATTTCCGGCACCTTCTTCAAGGCCCGGATCTGCCGGCCAATATCAGCCCCGCCGTAAACGACCTGGACCTTGGCCTTTTCATCCCTGCCCAGGCGGAAAAGTTCTTCCTGGGTCTGGATGGCCAGTTCTCTGGTCGGTTCAATTACGATGGCCTGGATAGCGTGGTCCTGCTTGTCCAGCTTTTGCAGGATTGGCAGACCAAAGGCAGCCGTCTTCCCCGTCCCGGTTTGGGCCTGGCCGATCACGTCCTGGCCAGCCAGAGCCAAGGGAATGGTCTGGGCCTGGATCGGGGTGGCTTCTTCAAAGCCTGACCGCTTGATTGCCTTTAAGATATTGTCGTTCAATCCTAGTTCAGTAAATTTCAAATTGTTCTCCTATTTCAGTCTGTCGAGGACTCGTTCCAGGTGCATCCCGTGGGACCCCTTCAGCAAAACGATGTCCTGGCTGTGGATGTCGCTCTTTAAATCATCGATTAAGTGGCTCATCTCATCTTCTGGGTAGTAGTGCAGATTCTGCTGGTCATACTTGTCCAGCAGGGCTTGGTAAAGGTGGTTCATCTCCGGCCCGTAAAGGTAAAGGACGTTGATCTTTTCCGGGTCAAGGCAGGCAGCCAGGCCCTTGTGCAGGTCGGCTGACCGGCTGCCCAGTTCCAGCATGTCGGCCAAAACCGCGATGCGGCGGCCGCCTTCACTTACTGGAACCTGGCCAAAGGAGGCAGTCACGGCCTTAACGGCCGTTGGGTTGGAGTTGTAGATATCGCTCATGATGTCTTCGCCGCAGTCGCCCTTTTCCCATTCCATCCGGTTGGCCGTTGGCACGAAGTTGGCCAGGCCAGCGGCGATTTCCTCGTCGCTTTCCCCGAAGTGGCGGCCAACCAGGATCGCGGCCATGGCGTTAGCCACGTTGTGGCGGCCGATCATCGGAATTGAGAATTCCCGGTCAGTCCCGTTGACCTTGAAGAAGGAATGGTGCATGGTGCTGCGGAGGTCACTGGCATGAATGGTGTCAGAGTCAGCAAAGCCAAAAGTGGACTTGTCCTGGGAAAGCTTGGCAGCTCTTTCCGCCAGGAGGGGTTCATCACCGTTGTAGATGAATTCACCGTCTTCTTGCAAAAAGTCCGTGATTTCCATCTTGGCGTCAGCGATCTTGTCCCGGCTGCCGAAGAATTCGATGTGGGCTTCCCCGATCATGGTGATCACGGCTACGTCCGGCCGGGCCAATTGGCTCAGTTCATGCAATTGGCCAGCCCGGTCCATCCCCATTTCCAAAACCAGAATCTCAGTGATCGGCTTCATTTCCAAAATGGTCATCGGCACGCCGATTTCATTGTTGAAGTTGGCCTGGGTCTTGTAAACGTTGAAGCGCTTGGCCAAAACCGCCGCCACCATGTCCTTGGTCGTGGTCTTGCCGTTTGAGCCGGTGATACCAACAACAGTCGGGTTGACCTTCTGCAAGTAGTAGCGGGCCAGATCCTGCATGGCCTTCAAAGTGTCGGTAACTTCCAGAACCGCGATGCCTTCCGGCTTGCCCGGGTGGCCTGCCTCCCACAAAGTGGCGCTGGCGCCGGCTGCAATAGCTGAACCCACAAAGTCATGGCCGTCTCTTTCCCCCTTGATCGGGACAAAGAGGGCGCCCTGGCTGATCTTTCTTGAGTCAAAGGCTACTGAGGTAATGACCGTTTCCGCATCCCCTTCACAACTGGTATTTAAGGCTTGGGCGATTTCTGCCAACTGCATTTTCATTCCAATACTGCTCCTTGAGAATAAATTAACACTTAGTATATTATACGTTGTTTGGCGCTCTTCGCAATAAAAAAAGCAACCCAAGCGGGCTGCTTTTAAAGTAAAGAGAACGATTAGTTCTTCTTGTTGAAGCCGTACTTCTTGTTGAAACGTTCGATTCGACCATCGGCTGCGGCAAACTTTTGCTTGCCAGTGTAGAATGGGTGGGAATCTGATGAGATTTCAACACGGATCAATGGGTAAGTGTTGCCTTCGAATTCAACAGTTTCTGATGACTTCAAAGTTGAGCCGGCAACAAACTTAAAACCAGTTGCTGAGTCCATGAAGCAAACTTCTTGATAATCTGGGTGAATACCTTGTTTCATAATTCTAAAACTCCTTTGCCATAGCCCTCTGCAGGCCATAGATTAATCGATTAACTCTAACATAGTACCACTATCCAGCCCGTTTGACAAGGGCTCAAGTTAATCTTCCACGTCACGGATGACCACGTCAGCTCCCAGCTGGCGCAGCTTTTCTTCCACCCGGTCGTAGCCGCGCAGGATGTTGCCGGCGTTGTTGATTACTGTTTCGCCGTCAACCATCAGACCAGTAAGCATCAAGCAGGCCCCGGCCCGGATTTCGTCAGCGTGAACCACAGACCCATGCAGGCGGCTGCCTGGGTGAACTAAGATGATGTTGTTAACGACAGTGATGGAAGCCCCCATCTTCTGCAGTTCCGGCACGTGCCGGGTCCGCTTCGGGTAGATCGGGTCGATGATGACCCCTTCACCAGTCTTGGCCGTCAGTAAAAGCGGCGTGATTGGCTGCTGCAGGTCAGTCGCGAAGCCCGGGTAGGTCCCGGTCTTGACTTGAACCATGCGCAGGTCACCAGCCGGGTAAACGAAGAGAGAGTCTTCATCAGTGTCGATCACCACGCCCATTTCTTCCACCTTGGCCAAAAAGGCGTCAAGGTGTTCAGCGATGATATTGTGAATCCGGATCCCGTTGCCGATGCAGGCTGCCATGGAAATGTAGGTCCCGGCTTCGATCCGGTCAGGGATGATCGTGTGCGGCACCTTAGCCTCCAGGCGGTCAACCCCGTCGATTCTGATGGTGTCAGTCCCCGCCCCGCGGATCTTGGCCCCCATGTTGTTCAAGAAGGTAGCCAGGTCGATGATTTCCGGCTCCTTGGCCGCGTTCTCGATCACCGTCCGGCCGCTGGCCGTGACTGAGGCCATGATGATATTCATCGTTGCCCCAACTGAAGCCATCTTCAGGTGAATCTGGGCCCCTTTCAACCCTTCATCAGGCGCGGTAATTACAATCTGCTCATTTTCATATCTAACGTCGGCGCCGAGGGATTGAAAGCCCATAATGTGCTGGTCAATCGGCCGAGGGCCAATGTCATCGCCACCAGGAAAACCTACAACCGCCTTGCCAAAACGACCGAGCAAAGCGCCCATAAAGTAGTAAGACGCGCGCAAGCTCTTAATCTTCCCAGCTGGCAGGGGACTCATCTTGATTTCAGTCGGATCAATTTGCAGGGTCGTTTCGCGGAAATCGCAGTGCACGTCCATTTCGCTCAACAAGTCCATCAAATTGTCAACGTCGGCAATCCGCGGAACTGATTCCAGGGTCACCGGCGTTCTCGACAGGATTGAGGCCGGAATCAGCGCTACCGTTGAGTTCTTCGCGCCGCCAATCCAGATGTCGCCTTGCAGGGGTTTCCCTCCGTGAATTATCATTTGCTTCATTTGGGAAAGTAGTCCTTTTCTTTTGTCAAATTATCATAATAATGTTAATAGATCTTCGTCAAAAAAACAAGAGAAGAGGTTTCTCTTCTCTTGTCACTATCTATTATTATCGTACAAAATTTAGAACTTGTCGACCTGCAAACCGCTGGCTGCCCCAATAAAGCCCTTGAAGAGCCCTTCTGGCCGGTTTGGCCGGCTCAAGAATTCTGGGTGGTATTGAGCGGCAACAAAGAACTTCTTGTCCGTGATTTCAACGATTTCCACCAGGTGGTTGTCCGGTGAAACGCCTGAGAAGGTCATGCCGGCCTTTTCAAAGGCTTCCCGGTACTTGTTGTTGAATTCGTAGCGGTGACGGTGACGTTCCTGGATAACTTCCTGGCCGTCGTAGCATTCCCGGGTCTTGGTGCCGGCCTTCAGCATGGCTGGGTACAGGCCCAGACGCAAGGTACCGCCGATCTTTTCCTGGTCACGCTGGTCAGCCATCAAGTCAATGATGTTGTTCTTGCAGTTTGGTTCTGCTTCAGCTGAGTTGGCATCTTCCAAGTGCAGGACATTGCGGGCGAATTCCACGCTGGCCATCTGCATCCCCAGGCAGATCCCCAGGAATGGAATATCGTGTTCGCGGGCGTACTTGATGGAAGTGATCATCCCTTCCAGACCCCGGGTGCCGAAACCGCCTGGCACGATCAAGCCCTGGGTGTCCTTCAAAAGTTCTGCCACATTGTCTTCAGTGATGTCTTCAGCCTGGATCTTTTCAACTTCGATCTTGCTGTTGTACAGGTAACCGGCGTGCTGCAAAGCGTCAGTTACGGAGATGTAGGCATCTTCCAGTTCAACGTACTTGCCAACCAGGGTGATCTTGGTCTTGTACTTCAAGCTCTTGGCCCGTTCGTCCATCCGGCGCCATTCATCCATGTCGGCAACCGGCTTCGGGCTGTCGATGTGGAGGAAGTCAACGACCTTCTGGTCAACGCCTTGTTCCTGGTAGGACAGCGGCACGTCAAACAGAGATGGCGCGTCCAAGGATTCCACGATGTAGTCGACTGGAACGTCGGTGAAAGTGGATATCTTGTCCTTCATTTCCTGCGGAACTGGCATTTCTGAGCGGAGAACCAGCATGTTTGGCTGGATCCCGATTGACCGCAGCATGGAAACTGACTGCTGGGTCGGCTTGCTCTTCAATTCCTTGGCTGCCCGCAGGTAAGGAACGAAGGTAACGTGCACGTACATGACGTTTTCTGAGCCGACTTCCCGCCGCATTTGCCGGATGGCTTCCATGAACGGAGTTGATTCCATGTCGCCGACCGTACCGCCGATTTCAGAAATAACCACATCAGTGTCGGTCATTTGCGCTGCCCGCATGACCTTTTCCTTGATCATGTTGGTTACGTGCGGGATCACCTGTACAGTGCCGCCGTGGTAGTCGCCGCGCCGTTCACGCTGCAGGACTTCCTGGTAGATCTTGCCAGTCGTCACGTTAGAGTACTTGCTGGTTCTAACGTCGACCAATCTTTCATAGTGGCCCAAGTCAAGGTCAGCTTCCGTACCGTCGTCAGTCACGAAAACTTCACCGTGTTGGTAAGGGTTCATCGTGCCGGGGTCGATGTTGATGTATGGGTCGAACTTTTGCATGGTAACTTTCAAGCCGCGGTTCTTCAGCAAGCGACCAATGCTTGATGCAGTAATCCCTTTCCCCAATGATGAAACAACGCCGCCAGTCACAAAGATATATTTGGTCATTGAGCTCTCCTTTGAAAAATAATAAAAAAGCTCCCTAGCAATTAGGGAGCTAAACGCACATAGGGTGCCCAAGCAAAATAATAACGACTTTTCAGCCGCAAGTCAAGGACAAAATCCTATTCTTCGTCTTCATCGTCATCAAGGTCGTCGTCATCCATTTGTGACAGCTGGCCTTCGATCCCGTCTGGCAATGAGTCGTCATCTTCGTCGTCTTCATTGTCGTCGTAATCGTCATCGTAGTCGTAATCGTCGCCGGAGTTGTCGTCATCGTCATCTTCGTCAGCGTCACTGTCGTCGGACAAGTCTTCGTCTTCTGGGTCGTCGTTTTCGTAGTCGATCACGTCGTCGCCTTCAGTCGTGGCCAGGAAGGCGTTGACCTTCTTGTGGTGCTTGCGAGTTGATGCTTCGTCGCCATCGTCTTCTGGGTGGTCGACTTCTTCATCGACAGCTTCGAACTTGAACCAGGTCCGCAGGGCCCAGACATTTTCACCCATGGAAATGAAGCGGCCATCGGTGTTCATGTCCGTGTAAAATTGCGGCAGGCGCTGGCGAATTTCTTCGTCGCTCTTGTTCAAGTACTTTTGCACTTCGTTAACGATATCGGCAAAAGCCATTCTTTCGCCACGGTCTTCCAAAATTGCGTGCGCAACTTCAATCATTGACAATTCGTTGCGATCCACGTCTTTAAAATCAGCTAATCCCACAGTTGAACGTCCTCTCTATTCAATCTTGTCTATTTTACACGTCATTTAAGCAAAAATCAACGAGACGGCATAACTACCAATTAAGTCTACACCACTAAAGAGGTCATATTCAACTTCAAGTTGCTGGCCAGCGGCATTTTCTTTCAATTCCAGGCGCTTGGTTTCCGACAAAAGATCCAGCTGCCGGCCCTCAACCACGTACTTGCACTGCCCTTTTTCGCCCAAGACAAAATGCATTTGGGAGAAGTTGCTGTGGTCAGTCCCCCGCCGGATCAAGAGTTCCTGTTCTTTTAAGAGCATCTTGACCGGCACCTTTTCTGCCTCGTAAAAAATTCTTTTAACCGCGCCGTCTTCCCGCAATTCACCTTCTGCCTGCTGGCGGATGGTTTCCGTTTGCTCGCCCTGGGTGATCTTGCTCGTCAAATCGATTTTAATTTTGCTCATCTTTTAAAAAAATAATTCTCCTTACAATGGCCACAAGCAGCGGCCCCTGGCAACTTTTGCTATAATTTTCTATAGCTAGTCAAGCATATCTTACTATGTTTCGGCAAAAATATAAAACAATAAGAATGGAGGATCTACTTTTGACAAAATTTGACAGTCCTAAACTGGCCCGCGAAGTCGTCGTCCGTGACCCGGTCCACGGCTATATCCACCTGGACACCCAAGTGGCCCTGGAAGTCGTCCGCTCGAAAGAATTCCAGCGGATGCGGCGGATCAAGCAGCTGGGCCCGACAGCCTTCGTCTTCCCCGGTGCCACCCACACCCGCTTTGAGCACAACCTGGGCGTCTATGAACTGGCCCGCCGGATCAGCAACCTTTTTACTGACAAATACCCTAGTCAAAGTACCGGCGACGGGCTCTGGGCCCCCGAAGAGAACCTGCTGGTGCAGATGGCCGGCCTTTTGCATGACATCGGCCACGGCCCGTACTCGCACACCTTTGAGCACCTTTTCGGCACCAACCATGAGCAGATCGGCCAGCAGATCATTCTGGATCCTTCCACTGAGGTCAACCAGGCTTTGAGCAAGGTCGACCCGGACTTCCCAAAGGCGGTGGCCAGCGTGATCGCCAAGACCTACCCTAACCCCCAGGTGGTCAAGCTCATTTCCAGCCAGGCTGACGCTGACCGGATGGACTACCTTTTGCGGGATGCCTACTTTACGGGTGCCTCTTATGGGGAGTTCGACCTGTCCCGGATTTTGCGGGTCATCCGCCCTTATGAAGCAGGGGTTTGCTTTACGGCTAACGGGATGCATGCCGTTGAAGACTATATCGTCTCCCGCTATCAGATGTACCAGCAGATCTACTACCACCGGGTCAACCGGTCCATGGAGGTCATCCTTCACCACCTGCTAAAGCGGGCCCAGTACCTTTACCAGGAAAAAGAATTGCCGGTTACGCCAAGCTTAGCCAGATTTTTGGCGGGGACCTGGGACTTGCAGGACTACTTGAAGATGGATGACGGGGTCATGGAAACCAACTTCAGCATGTGGACTGAATCCAGCGACCCGGTTTTGGCGGACTTAACCAAGCGCTACCTCTTCCGGCGGCCTTTAGCCAGCGTGAAGATCAACGAAGAAAGCAAGCAGCTTTTGCCGCAATTAAAGGACTTGATCAAAGATGCCGGCTTTGACCCTGACTACTACACCGGGGTGGGGTCAGCTTTTGACGAGCCATATGACGCTTATAAGCCAAGTGGCAAGAACGCCAACAGCCAAATTGAGATCATGCAGGAAGACGGCAGCTTAATCGAGCTGTCCCAGCTCAGCCCCCTGGTCAAGGCCTTAAACGGGACCCTGCAGGGCGATGAGCGCTTCTTCTTCCCGGTCGCCATGCTCAAGCAGGCGGATTTTCAGCAGTACCTGAAAAACGGGGAATTGCTCACGAAAAAATAAAAGCAAAAGAATAATTTGCAAAAGAAAACAACCGCTGCACATGCAACGGTTGTTTTTCGTATAGTCGAATCCTTACTTGTCCTTGTACTTGTTAGCGTCGTAACGAGTGTCAAAGAGCGGACTCATTGGCTTGTGTTCCATGATCAGCTTGATGGCGTCACCCATCAAAGGCCCAACGGAAACGAGAATCATCTTGTCGAGGTTCTTTTCGGCTGGCTGTTGGATTGAGTCGGTCAAAACCAGGCTCTTGATTACGGAATTGTTCAAGCGGTCAACGGCTGGGCCGGACAAAACGGCGTGGGTAGCGCAGGCGTAGACTTCAGTAGCACCGGCGTCTTTCAAGGCTTGGGCAGCCAAAGTGATAGTGCCGGCAGTGTCGATCATGTCGTCGATCAAGATGGCCCGCTTGCCCTTGACGTCACCGATGATGTTCATGACTTCGGCAACGTTGGCCTTTGGCCGGCGCTTGTCGACGATGGCAATTGAAGTGCCCAGGAATTCAGCTAATTTTCTTGCCCGGGTAACGCCACCGTGGTCTGGAGAAACGACAACAGCGTCTTCTTCCAGGTGATTGCTCAGGAAGTAGTCAGCCAATAAAGGAGCGCCCATCAGGTTGTCGACAGGGATGTCGAAGAAGCCTTGGATTTGCGGAGCGTGCAGGTCCAGTGAGAGGACGCGGTCAGCCCCGGCAGCTTGAATCATGTCTGCGACCAGTTTAGCAGTGATTGGCTCTCTGGCCCGGGTCTTCCGGTCTTGACGTGCGTAGCCGTAGTAAGGCAGGACGATGTTTACGGAAGCGGCACTGGCCCGGCGGACAGCGTCGATCATGATCAAAAGTTCCATAAGGTTGTCGTTGACCGGCGCGCTGGTGGATTGGATCAAGAAGACATCCTTGCCACGGACAGAATCGTCGATGTTGACTTGAATTTCACCGTCGCTGAAGCGAACGACGCTTGAAGTTGAAAGCTTTACCCCCATCCGCTTAGCGATCTTTTCTGCCAACGGTTTGTTTGAGTTAAGCGCAAAAAGCTTGATGTTGTCCTTGTAAGACATAATTCCCTCCGAAAAAAACAGCATTTACCAGTTCTATTCTAACAAAATCCGGCATTCTTTTGTTGGAAAAAAGGCATTTGTGTTCAGTTTTTAAGCAAAAAATTCCTCTTACTCCTGTTTTGACCTGAAAAAAAGCAAGAAAGCCTTTTATTTTTTAGTAGATAGAAAAAATCGTCTGTTTTCCAAAGAAAAAAGCTCTGACTTCCGTCAAAGCTTTTTCTTAATTACTTGCTTGCGATTACCTTAACGTCGCTGGCCTTAAGGTAGGCGCTGTTGCCAACGTAGTAGTACTTCTTGTTCTTGATGGTGATGGTCTTTGAAACCTTGTACTTAGTGCCCTTGTAAGCTACAGTGCTCTTCCAACCGTTGTAAACGTATGGGCTCTTCTTAGTGAACTTGGAACCGTCCTTGTGGTAGAAAGGAGTGGTCTTCTTAGTTACTTGAACTTGAGTTACAGTCTTCTTTGAGCTGGACTTCTTGGAAGAAGTGCTTGAGCTTGAAGTTGAGCTGCTTGAAGTAGAACTAGTCTTCTTTGAGCTTGAACTTGAGCTGGTCTTCTTGGAACTAGTCTTGCTTGAAGTAGTGCTTGCCTTCTTTGAGCTTGAAGTTGAGCTGGACTTAACCGTCTTAGTTGCGGTTACCTTGACGTCGCTGGCCTTCAAATAAGCGTCGTTGCCGATGTAGTAGTACTTAGCACCCTTGATGGTTACAGTCTTAACTACGTTGTAGCTGGTGTTCTTGTAAGCTACAGTGCTCTTCCAGTCGCCGTAAACGTAAGGCTTCTTCTTGGTGAACTTAGAACCGTCCTTGTGGTAAAAAGGAGTGGTCTTCTTAGTTACCTTAACCTTGGTTGCCTGCTTAACCGTGGTAGTCTTGGCAAAAGCCGCGTTTTGAGTAAGCAGTGCTGCTGGAGTAGCCAGAGTCAAAGCCAATGATGCTGATGCAAAAGCAATTTTCTTAGTAAACTTCATCGATATGCAAACCTTTCTTGCTTCTTTTTGTACATTGCCTAGATTATACACCCTCTGTTTAAAAATTGCTTATTAAAGTTCTCAAAAGAAAGGCAATTTTTTCTTAAGTCAACTGTAAGCGGATGCATTTTGCTTATTAAAAAAGGAGCCGGAGCTCCTTTTCGAGATTATTTCCATTCTTCGTCTTCAGACAAAGGCAGCTTGTGCCAGTAGTCTTCCTTGTTGACCTGCCGGCCCCGGGCGATGGCCATTTCATACTTGCCAACGTCCTTGGTAATGGTTGAGTCAGCCGCGATAAAGGCGTGGTCAGCCACCTTAATTGGGGAAACCAAGGTTGACCCGGCCCCGATGAAGGACTTGTCGCCAACCGTCGTGTGGAACTTCTTGACCCCGTCAAAGTTGGAGAAGATGACCCCGCAGCCGACATTGATGTCCTTGCCCAAAGTAGCATCCCCAACGTAAGTCAAGTGACCGACCTTGGTGTTCTCGCCAATTTCCGCCTTCTTGACTTCCACGAAGTTGCCCAGGTGGGCTCCCCGCTTGATCAAAGCCTTTGGCCGCAAGTGGGAATTTGGCCCGATGTCCGTGTTGTCTTCCATGATTGATTCTTCAATCGTGGAAGAAGTTACCGTCACGCCATTGCCAATCTTGCTGTCAACGATTCTTGACCCGGAAGTGATCAAGCAGTCAGACCCGATCACGGTGTGGCCCTTGATCGTCACGCCGCCTTCAATCACCGTGTCATTGCCGATTTCCACGTCAGCGTCAATGTAAGCCGTGGTTGGGTCGATAAAGGTAACCCCATCCCGCATGTGCCCTTCATTGATTCTTCTTTGCATGATCCGGGTTGCTTCAGCCAAGGCGATCCGGTCGTTTACCCCCAGGCTTTCGCTGAAGTCAGGCATCTTGTAAGCCCCGACCTTCTTGCCGGCCTTGCGCAAAATTTCCAAAACGTCAGTCAAGTAGTACTCGCCTTGAGAGTTGTCGTTGCCGACTTGCTTCAAAGCAGCCCACAGGTCCTGGTTGTCAAAGCAGAAGACCCCGGTGTTGATTTCCTTGACCTTCAGTTCTTCCGGCTTGCCGTCTTTTTGTTCCACGATCCGCAAAACATTGCCCTGGTCGTCTCTGATGATCCGCCCGTAGCCAAAAGGATCCGGGGCTTCAGCAGTCAAAACCGTGGCCGCGTTGCCTTCTTCTTCATGGTAGGCAAAGAGCTTTTCAAAAGTTTCACTGGTAAAAAGCGGGGTGTCCCCGGTTACAACCAGCGTTGCCCCTTCCAAATTAGCCAGCTGGCCTTCAGCCTGCATAACCGCGTGGCCGGTACCCAGCTGCTTTTCCTGCATGGCAAATTCAGACTTGCCTGCCAAGACTTTCTCCACGTCTTCTGCCCCGTGGCCGACAATAGTCACGATCTTGCTTGGCTTGACCGCTCTGGCCGCGTCAACGACATGTTCAACCATGGCCTTGCCGCAAACCTGGTGCAAAACCTTGTAAAGCTTGGATTTCATTCTGGTGCCCTTGCCGGCAGCCAAAACTACGACATATTTTTCCATCTGTTTTGTAACCTTCTCAATCAAAATAAGCTAGCCTTCCTGGCTAGCTTATATTGTAACATTTAGAAACGGTCGAAGTTAGTTCTAGTCAAAAAGTTGCCCGGCTGAGCCAGGATGATTTCCTTTTCGCTGTCGATCTGGTCAATGTTGACCAGGGAAACGTAGTCCTTGATCTTGCGTTCCTCTTCGTATTCAGTTTCGCAAAGGACGCAGACGCCGGCAACCTGGCAGTCAAATTCCTTGACCAGTTGCCGCATCCCGTCCAGGGTGCCGCCGCCCTTCATGAAGTCATCCACAATCAGAACGTTCGTATCCTTGTCCAGGGCCCGGGTCGGCAATTCCATCTTGGCTACCCGGGAAGTTGATGAGGAC
>NZ_JBJEES010000119.1:0-25560 GCF_051873315.1 Lactobacillus sp. | reverse complement strand
GTGCATGATCCAGGTATACTTGATAGTTAGGTACCGAATATTAATTTCTTGATTATTTTTTGCAGAAAGGACAAGCAGGATGGCAGAAGAAGAACTCAATGAAGAATTGTTTCACCGGAGCATGCGTTTGCAGCGGCAACTGGCCCAAATGGGGATGCGGTATGAGAAGCTGCATGGCGGCGTCCGGGGGCAGAACCGGACTTTGGCCCTGCTCAGCAAGAATGAAGGGATGAAGCAGGCAGAACTGGCCCGCTTTGCCCGAGTAAGGCCGTCCTCAATCAGTGAAGTCGTTGACCGCCTGGAGCGGCACGGCTTGATCGAACGGCGCAGGGATAACAGCGACCACCGGGTTTTCCGCCTCTACTTGACTGGAAAGGGCCGAGAACAAAATGAGCGCAACCACTCCAGCTGGCTGGGCTTTGTGGGCGATTTGATGAGCCCCTTAAGCGAAGGCGAAAAGGCCGAATACCTGAACATCTTGAAGAAGCTGGACAAACAGGCATTATTCTTGGAAGAACGCATGGAAGAAAATGCCAAAAAAGAGGGTGAAAACCATGCTTAAAATTGCTAGAAAAACATTGACTTGCTGGGCGACTTGCCTGGCAAGTCTTTTTTTATTAGTACAAGTTGCATGTGATTTGTACCTGCCGACGGTGACGGCTGACCTGGTTGACAAGGGGATCATTGGCAAGAACCTGCCTTATATCTGGCAAACCGGAGGCAAGATGCTTTTGGTGTCCGCCTTGGGCCTGCTGGCTGCTTTTGGCAACATCTATTTTGCCTCCCACCAGGCCATGCAGGTCGGCCAGCGTCTCCGAGCCATGCTCTTTGCCAAGGTACTGACTTTCTCTGATGAAGAGATCAGCCGCTTTGGCCAGTCCTCTTTAATTACCAGAACGACCAATGACGTCGTCCAGGTTCAGATGACTTTTATGCAGCTCTTGCGGATGCTGCTCCAGTCCCCGATCATGCTGGTGGCTGGGACCGTTTTGGCTTATCTTCAGCAGCCCCGCCTGGCAAAAGTTTTCGCCATTTCTTTGCCAATTTTGGCGGCCATCATTTTCTTGCTCATGCATTTTGCCATGCCCTTGTTTAAGAGCATCCAGCAAAAGACCGACCGGATCAACTTGATCTTCAGAGAAGGCTTGACAGGGGTCCGGGTCATCCGGGCCTTCAGGCAGGACCAGCGCGAGCAGGACCGCTTTGCCGCGGCTAATCTGGACTATACCAAGGTCGGCATCAAGGCCTACACAATCATTTCTTTCATGCAACCAGCCGTAACCCTAGTGCTGAGCTTGACCAACGTGGGGATCATTTTTCTGGGCGGCCGCTTGATTAGCGGCAGGGTCATGGAAGTCGGCAGTCTTTTGACTTTTTTGACTTATGCTACCCAGATTCTGATGAGTTTCATGATGCTGTCCATGCTGTTTATCGTGATTCCGCGGGCTTCTGTATCAGCCAAAAGAATCAATGAAGTACTGGACGCGAAAAATCAGCTGCAGGACCCAGCAGAGCCGGCACCCCTCCCAAAAGGTCCGGCAGAGCTGGAATTTGACCGGGTCTCCTTCCGCTATGCCGGAGCTGAAGAAGCAGCTTTGGAAGGAATTAATTTTAAAGTCAAGGCTGGCCAGACCCTGGCTTTGATCGGGGGAACCGGGTCGGGTAAGTCGACCCTGGTCAATTTGATTCCCCGCCTTTTGGACGTGGAAAAAGGCGCGGTCAAACTTGCCGGAGTTAAGGTGACTGACTTGAAACAGGCTGATTTGCACAAGCTGGTCTCCTTGACCCAGCAAAAAGCCGTGCTTTTTAAAGGGACAGTCCGGTCAAACCTGCTGTTTGGCAAGGGGGATGCCAGTGAGGAAGAGATGTGGCAGGCCTTGGAAATTGCCCAAGCAGCAGACTTTGTCAAAGAAAACGGGGGCCTGGACAGCACGGTCGAAGCCGGCGGGGCCAACTTCTCCGGCGGCCAACGGCAAAGACTGGCCATCGCGCGGACCATCATCAAAGATGCCGATGTATATATTTTCGACGACTCATTTTCTGCCCTTGACTTTAAGACTGACGCGGCCCTTAGAAAGGCCCTGGCGGCTGATCCGAAGATGCGGCAGGCCATTACCGTCATCGTGGCCCAGCGGGTCTCTACGGTGGCGTCTGCTGACCAGATTCTGGTCTTAGACAGCGGCCGGGTAGTCGGCCAGGGCAAGCATGAAGAATTGAAGCGGACCTGCCCGAACTACCAGCAGATTGTCGCTTCCCAGTTCCAGAAAGGAGTGGATTAGGGATGCATCACGGTCATAAAGGAAAAATTGACAAGGCTGAGCACTTTTGGCCGACCAGCCGCCGGCTTTTGGCATATCTGCGCCCTTGGCGCTTTGGCGTGGGCTTGTCAATAGTGTTTGCCATTATTGCCACGGTTTTCTCGATTTTTGCCCCGAAAGTCCTGGGCCAGGCCACGACCTTGATCTATCAAGGGGTGATGAAAGGCTATGCTCAAGAGAAGGCCGGCCAGCATTTGACCAGCCTGCCAATCGACTTTGCCGGCGTCTTTAAGATCGGGCTTTGGGTAATCGGTCTTTACCTGATCTCCAGCGTCTTCAATTTTGCCGAGCAGATCATCATGACCCGGATTTCCCAGCAGGTCGTCTGCCATCTGCGGGCTGATTTTAAAGAAAAAATGCGCCATGTCCCGGTATCCTACTACGATACCCACTCCAAAGGGGACCTAATGAGCCGGATGGTCAATGACATGGACAATATTTCCGGCACTCTTCAGCAGACCTTGATCCAGCTGATTACCAGCGCCATTACCCTGGTCGGAACCCTGGCCGTCATGTTCACGATCTCCTGGAAGCTGACTTTAGTGGCTCTTTTGACCGTTCCAGTCTCCGTTTTGATCACGGGTACGATTGCCCCTAAGGCCCAGAAGCTGTTTGGCCGCCAGCAAGAGCAGCTGGGCAAGATCAACGGGCAGGTAGAAGAAATCTATGCCGGGGTAGGCATTGTCCGCGTTTTTGGCCAGGAAGAAAATGAAGAGGAGACTTTTGCTGACCATAATGACGCCTACTTTGATGCTTCCTGGAAGGCAGAATTTCTTTCCATCATGATTTTCCCCTTGATGAACTTTGTCAAAAATGTCGGTTATCTCTTGATTGCCGTTTTTGGGGTTATCGATGTCATCAAGGGGGCCATCAGCCTGGGCAATGTCCAGGCCTTCCTCCAGTATTCCAACCAGTTCTCCCAGCCCTTGACCCAGCTGGCCAACATGTCCAACACGATCCAGCAGACCATTGCCTCAGCGGAAAGAATTTTTGCCGTTCTGGATGCTGAAAACATGGATGAAACAGTCCACCCGGCAGCTGAACTGGCGACAGATGCCAAACTGACTTTTAAAGACGTGTCATTCAGCTATACTGACGCGCCTTTGATTGAAAACTTCAGCCTGGAAGTGCCAAAAGGGCAGATGGTGGCTATCGTCGGGCCAACCGGTGCCGGCAAGACCACGATCATCAACCTTCTGGAGCGCTTTTATGACGTAAAGGGCGGGCAAATCTACTTAGACGGCCGGGAAACCAGGTCAATGAGCCGGGAAGAGCTTCGCGGCCATATCGCCATGGTTTTGCAGGATACCTGGCTTTTTACCGGGACGATTTTTGACAATATCAAGTACGGCAGAGAAGCTGCCAGTGATGAGGAAGTTTACCGGGCTGCCCGCCTGGCCAGGGCCGACAGCTTCATCCGCCAATTGCCGGATGGCTACCAGACTCTGTTAAACGAAGAAGGGTCCAATATTTCCCAGGGGCAAAGGCAGCTCTTGACGATTGCCCGGGCCTTTCTGGCCGATCCGGAAATTTTGATCCTGGATGAAGCAACCAGCTCGGTTGACACCCGGACTGAAAGTTTGATCCAGAAGGCCATGGCAGACCTCAAGCAGGAAAGAACCAGTTTCGTGATCGCCCACCGCCTGTCAACGATCCAGGATGCCGACAAGATCATCGTGATCAACCACGGCCAGATCGTCGAAAGTGGCAACCACCAAAGCCTTTTGGCCAAGGGCGGCTTTTACGCTGACCTTTACCAGAGCCAGTTTTTAGGCCAGGAAATCTGAAAAAAGCCATGATTCAACTGAATCATGGCTTTTGCTTTAGCAATATTTAAAAAATGCCCCTTTGCATTTTGAACATGTGTTCCGTATAATAGGATTGGTTCAAAAATTACTTCTGCTTTTTGTCCTTGCCTTGCTTTTGCTTGATGTGATAGTAAAGGCCAAAGGGGACAAGGTTTTCATTTCCGGCGGCAATCCTCTTGATGTTGGCCCGGTGGCTCCACCAGATGAGGACAACCAGGACCCCTGACATGATGGTCAGGAAAGTGTCATGGAAGAAGAAGCTGGAAATAAAAATCAAGACTACTGAAATCAAGCTGCTCAAGGACACCATGCTGGTGATTAAGAGCAAGGGGATGAAGAAGCAGGCGCAGAGGCCGAAGAACTGGACATTGTAGCCCAGGAGGAAACCGGCTGTTGTGGCCACGGCCTTGCCGCCCTTAAACTTGAGGAAGATTGAGAAGGCGTGGCCGAAAATGGCTGCTGCCCCGAAAATCAAGCACAAGTGGTGGTCACCCAAGTGAAAAATCCGGGGCAGGCAGGTAGCCAGGGTCCCCTTGAAGAAGTCGACCAGGAAGACCAGGGTGCCGGCCTTGGGGCCCAGAACCCGGAAGGTGTTGGTGGTCCCAATATTGTGTGACCCATAGTCCCGGATATCCTTGTGGTAAAAGAGCTTGCCGACTAAAACACCGGTCGGAAAAGAACCAATTAAGTATGCTAAAATTAAAAGTAATGCAAATTTTATTGCAAACATCAAATCAACTCCGTTTATCTTGTACCTGCTATTTTAACAAATAACGGACTGAATTGATACGAAGTTATTAATCTAAAGCTTGGAGATGTTTTATTTTGCCAAAGAACACCTATGATGATTCTTCAATTCAAATTCTGCACGGGCTGGAAGCAGTCCGCAAGCGGCCAGGGATGTACATCGGGTCAACCGACATCCACGGCTTGAACCAGCTGGTCTATGAAATTGTCGACAACTCCGTCGATGAAGCCATGGCCGGTTTTGGTCAGGAAATCAACGTGACCATTCACGAGGACAATTCCGTGACCGTGCAGGACTTTGGCCGGGGGATGCCGACAGGGATGCATGCCTCAGGCCGACCAACCATTGAAGTCATCCTTACTGTCCTGCATGCCGGCGGCAAGTTCACGGAGCAGAACTACAAGACCTCCGGCGGTCTGCACGGGGTCGGTTCTTCCGTTGTCAACGCCCTGTCCAGCTACATGAAGGTGCACGTGGTGCGTGACGGCAAGGCCTACGAGGAAGAATTCCAAAATGGCGGCCACCCAATCGGCACCCTGCGCTGCCTGGGGGCGACCAAGGAAAAGACGGGGACTACGATCACTTTCAAGCCGGACCCGATGATTTTTTCAACGACTAAGTATAATTACGAGACCATCCAGGAAAGAATCCGGGAATCTGCCTTCCTGCTCAAGGGAGTCAAGTTCACTCTGACCGACGAGCGCACGCCCAACCACCACGACGTCTTCCAGTATGACGACGGGATTGAAAGCTTTGTTGCCTACCTCAACGAAGGCAAGGGAACGATCGGCAAGGTCTTCTACTTTGAAGGCAGCCAGGATGGGATGGAAATCGAATTTGCCGGCCAGTACAGTGACTCATACTCAGAGAACTTCGTTTCCTTTGTCAACAATGTCCGGACCGCGGACGGCGGCTCTCATGAAGTTGGGGCCAGAAGTGGCTTTACTCGGGCCTTTAACGACTATGCCAAGAAGCAGGGCCTTTTGGGCAAGAAGGACAAGAACCTGGAAGGGTCCGACTACCGGGAAGGGCTCAGCGCCGTTTTAAGCGTCAAGATCCCGGAAGAATTGTTGGAATTTGAAGGGCAGACCAAGGGCAAGCTGGGGACTCCCCAGGCCAGAAGCGCGGTCGACAGCATCGTGTACGAGAAATTGTCCTATTACCTGCTGGAAAATGGTGAATGGGCCCAGGACTTGGTTAAGAAGGCCCAAAGGGCCCGGGATGCCAGAGAAGCGGCTAAGAAGGCCAGAGACGAGTCCAGAAACGGAAAGAAGCGGCACAAGAAGGAAGTCCTGTCCGGGAAATTAACACCGGCCCAGTCCAGAAACCCTAAGAAAAACGAGCTTTTCCTGGTCGAAGGGGACTCAGCCGGCGGCAGTGCCAAGCAAGGCCGGGACCGGCGTTTCCAGGCCATCCTGCCTTTGCGGGGGAAGGTCTTGAACACCCAGCGGGCCAAGCTAGCTGACATTTTTAAGAACGAAGAAATAAACACGATGATCCACACGATCGGGGCCGGGGTCGGGACCGAATTCAAGGTCGAAGACTCCAACTACGACAAGATCATCATCATGACTGACGCCGACGACGACGGGGCTCACATCCAGATCCTGCTTTTGACCTTCTTCTACCGCTACATGCGGCCGATGATTGAAGCAGGCAAGGTCTATATCGCCCTGCCGCCGCTTTACCGGATCAGCAAGAAGCAGACCAACCTTTACGCTTGGACTGATGAAGAGCGCGACGAGGATGAAAAGAAGGTTGGCAAGGGTTATGCCCTGCAGCGCTTCAAGGGGCTGGGGGAAATGAACGCCGACCAGCTCTGGGAGACGACCATGAATCCGGAAAGCCGGATGCTGATCAGGGTCAGAATCGACGATGCCCAATTGGCTGAGCGCCGGGTGACCACCTTGATGGGGGACCAGGCTTCCGCCAGAAGAAAGTGGATTGAGGAAAACGTCAAGTTCCGCCTGGGCGATGAAGAGTCGATCTTAGACAAGGTAAATGATTAGGGGGAAGCAATTTATGCCAGAAACTCACGAGCGAATTCGTGAAATGCCTTTGGAACAGGTCATGGGCGAACGCTTTGGCCGTTATTCCAAATATATTATTCAAGAACGGGCCCTGCCGGACATCCGCGACGGGCTCAAGCCGGTGCAAAGGCGGATTCTTTACGCCATGTACCGTGACGGCAACACGGCTGACAAGCCTTTTAAGAAGGCAGCCAAGGCTGTCGGTAACATCATGGGTAACTACCACCCGCACGGCGACAGCTCCATCTACGGGGCCCTGGTCTTCCTGTCTCAAGACTGGAAGATG
The DNA here is from genome assembly GCF_051873315.1 of Lactobacillus sp. GTDB lineage: Bacteria > Bacillota > Bacilli > Lactobacillales > Lactobacillaceae > Lactobacillus. The sequence goes on along the minus strand of NZ_JBJEES010000119.1, from coordinate 18,370 downwards.
AGAGAGCCTTTGATTGAAATGCACGGCAACAATGGGTCAATGGACGGCGACAGTCCTGCCGCCATGCGTTACACCGAATCCCGCTTGTCTAAAATTTCCAATGTCTTGCTGGAAGACATTGACAAGGAAACCGTGCCAATGGTGCTCAACTTCGACGACACCGCTTATGAACCAACGGTTTTGCCGGCTCGCTTTCCTAATCTTCTGGTCAATGGCTCAACTGGGATTTCCTCTGGTTACGCTACGGAAATTCCGCCCCACAACTTGGGCGAGGTTTTAGACGCGACTATCCACCTTCTTAAGCACCCAGATGCCAGCCTGGAAGATTTGATGACTTTTGTTAAAGGGCCAGACTTCCCGACTGGTGGGATTGTCATGGGCAAAAAGGGCTTGCGGGATGCTTACAAGACAGGTAAAGGCCGGATCCAGGTCCGCGCGAAGACCCATATCGAAGAGATCCGGGGCCACCGCCAGCAGATCGTGGTGACGGAAATTCCTTACCTGGTCAACAAGGCCCAGCTGGTCAAGAAGATCGACGAAATCCGAGTCAGCCGGGAACTGGACGGGATCAGCGAAGTCAGAGACGAAACGGACCGTCACGGTCTCTCCATCGTTATCGAGCTTAAGAAGGACGCTGACGCCCAGAACATCCTCAACTACCTTTTGAAGAATACTGACTTGCAGGTTTCCTACAACTTCAACATGGTGGCCATTGACCACATGACTCCGGTTCAAGTTGGCCTTAAGCGGATTCTGGCTGCCTACCTGGAACACGAAGAAGAAGTTGTAACCAAGCGGACTCAGTTTGACTTGAAGAAGGCCTCAGACCGGCTGGAAATCATCCAGGGCCTGATCAAGGCCATGAGCATCTTGGACCAGGTGATCAAGGTCATCCGGGCTTCCAAGAACAAGTCTGACGCCAAGAAGAACCTGGTAGCCGAATTTGCCTTCACTGACCGCCAGGCCGAAGCTATTGTCTCCTTGCAGCTTTACCGCTTGACCAACACTGACGTTTTGGCCCTGCAAGCTGAAGAAAAGGAACTGACAGGCAAGATCGCGGCTTACGAAAAGATTTTGGCTGACCCGAAAGTTTTGCAAAAGGAAATCATCAAGGAACTCCGGGCAGTCAAGAAGGAATTCGGTTCAGACCGGCTGAGCGAAATCAGCGATGAAACTGCCAGAGTTGAAGTCGATGAAAAGGCCTTGATCACTGAAGAATCTGTCCGGGTCTTGATCAGCCGCGACGGCTACATCAAGCGGTCATCTTTGCGGTCCTTCCAGTCAACTGAAGCTGGCGACAATGGCTTGCCGGAAACTGACCGGGTGGTTTATGAAGGGACCCTGTCGACTTTGACCAACCTTTACCTCTTCACCAACCACGGCAATTTGATCTACCGGCCAGTTCATGAACTGGTTGAAAGCAAGTGGAAGGATGTCGGCCAGCACCTGTCCCAGGAACTGGGCCTGGCGGCTGACGAAAGCATCATCCAGGTCTTTGCCTTGGATCATTTGGATGATCCGGACCTCTCCTTCTTGCTGGCCACAAACGACGGCTATATCAAGCAGGTGGCCCTGGCTGACCTGCAGCCAACCAGAACTTACAAGTCCCGGGCAATCATGGCCATGAAGATGAAGGGGGAGGATTCCCGCGTTATCACTGTGGACCTGGTCAAGACAAGTGAAAAGCGGGAAATTACCCTCTTTACCAACCAGGCCTTTGCCCTGAAGTATGATATTGACGAAGTCCCGCAAGTCGGGGCTCGAGCAGCTGGGGTCAAGTCAATTAACTTGAAGGAAGACGACTATGTCGTTGCCTGTCTGGTGACTGACCCGCAATTTGAAGACCTGCTCAAGGTGGGTCTGGTAACCCAAAGAGGGGCCTTCAAGCAAATGCCGCTGAACTTGATCGGCAAGACCAGCCGGGCCAAGCGGGGAGTTCTGGTTCTGCGGAATTTGAAGACCAAGCCGCACCGGATCGTGGCCTTGAAGGCTTACGGGCAAAACCATGAGCTTATCTTGATCACCTCCAGCCTGCGTAAGCAGGTCATCCGGACCAGCGACCACCCAGTTGGTGACCGGCAGAGCAATGGCTCCTTTGTCATTGATGTCAGGACAGATGGGGAAGCCAAGGAGCTGCTCATGGGCCGGCCTTTGCCGGACAAGGCCAAGGATGTCAGCCGCTTGTTCTAAAAAAGCAAAAAAGATTGCGAAAAGATCGCGAAAAGATTGAACAAAGCGCTGATTTTCTAGTAGACTTAATTAGAGAGAATTAATTTTAGCTAAAACTAGAAGGGAAAATTCCAAGATGGAAAAAGAACTGATTTTTGGTCACAGAAACCCAGATACTGACGCGATCGGCACGGCGATTGCCTACTCATACTTCCAGAACCAACATGGCTACAACACTGAAGCTGTTGCTTTGGGTGAAGCCAACGACGAAACTTCTTTTGCCTTGAAGAAGTTCGGCTTTGAAGCACCACGCGTGGTCAAGACTGTCGCAAACGAAGTCAAGGCCATCATGCTGGTTGACCACAACGAACCACAACAAAGCGTTGAAGACCGGGATCAAGTCAAGGTTACCCACGTAATTGACCACCACCGGATCAGCAACTTCGCGACGATCGACCCCTTGTTCTACCGGGCTGAACCAGTTGGCTGCACTTCCACTGTTTTGTGGGAAATGTTCAAGGAACAAAATATGGAAATTCCAGCCAACATTGCTGGTATCATGCTGAGTGCCATTATTTCCGACACCTTGCTCTTGAAGTCACCAACCACTACTGACATCGACAAGCACGCAGTTGAAGACCTGGCTAAGATTGCCGGCGTTGACTACAAGGAATACGGCCTGGAATTGCTTAAGGCTGGTACCAACATTGCTGCCAAGTCAGTTGAAGAACTGATCGACTTGGACGCCAAGAGCTTCGAACTGGGCTCAAAGACTGCCCGGATCGCCCAAGTCAACGTTGTTGATGTCCCAGAAGCCTTGGAACGCAAGGATGCCTTCCTGGCAGCCATGGAAAAGGATGCCAAGGAAAATGGCTACGACCTGTTCATGCTGGTAATTACCAACGTTTTGGACTCAGACTCAGAAGTTCTCTTCATCGGGGACGACGAAAGCAAGTCAGTCTTTGCCAAGGCCTTCGGCAAGGAACTGGTTGACTCAGAAGCCCACCTGCCAGGCGTCGTTTCCCGGAAGAAGCAAATCGTTCCGCCATTGACCCGGGCATTTGAAGCTTAATTAGTAAAGTAGCAATAAGCGAAAATAGAAACTAAAAGAATCCAGTGTAAACTGGATTCTTTTTTTGCTACATTTTTAACATCCTACTTGTTACTACAATATATCTCTTTTAATAAAAGCGCGGCTCTGCCGCGCCAATAAAAATACTGTTAACAAATAAATCCTGAGGGAGAATTTGTCAACAGTTATTTCTTTAGTTCTTTCTTTGTTGCTTTATTTGCCAGAATACTGCTTAAGCTGGTCAAACTGATTTTTCAGTTCCAAGTCCAAGTAATACGGTTGCTTGACTGGCAAGCTGTCTTGCCCATATAAGGCAAAAAGGTAGGCGAGTTCTTCCTTCCAGCGGCCGATTTCTTCATCCAGTCCGTCAGCTCCCTCATTTAAAAGGGTGTGGAGGAAGTGGTTGGCTACGCCCACAAATCTGCCGCCCAGGGCCAGGCCCTTGAAGACGTCCAGCGGGTTTCTGACTCCGCCAGAGACGATCAGCTGCTTGGTCAAAGGCGCCGCCAAAAGGGCAGCCAGGGCCGTTGGCAGGCCGCAGTCGTTCAAATACGCCATGGGGTGGGGATTGCGGGAATTTTCAATTTGGGCAAAATTGGTGCCGCCAGCTCCTCCAATATCAAACCAAGTAAAGCCAGCTGACTGCAATTTTTGCAGGCTGACTGGATCCAGGCCACTGCCGACTTCTTTGACGATGACGGGCACACCAGCTGCTTCTTTAATCTCCAGCATCCGGTCCAGCCAGACAAAGTCGCGGTCACCTTCAGGCATGGGAATCTCCTGGGCCACGTTAAGGTGGATCTGCAGGGCATCTGCTTGCAGATCCTTGACGATCTTGGCGGCCGCTTTAGCTGGGGTCAAGGGATTGACGTTGGCAAATAATAGGCCGTCTGGATTGGCTTCTTTAGCCACATAGAAGGATTCCAGCTGGTCTTCTTCCTTGGTCAAGATGCTGGCCGAACCTAAGGCCAGGGCAATTTGCTGCTTATTGGCAATTTCACCCAGCTGCCGGTTGATCTGCCTGGATTTTTCCGACCCGCCAGTCATCGCGTTGATGAAGAAGGGGGCAGACAGTTCTTTGCCAAACCAGGTCGTCTTAATCGCGTTCAGCTTTACCTTGCTTTCTGGCAGGGCCGGGCGGAGCAGGTGAACCTGGTCAAAGGAATTCGTTTTTTGGGCATTAAAAAACATCTGTGTCAAAGCCAGATGTTCTTCTTTTCTTATAGATCTTTGTGACATCGCAATGCTCTTAGTAAGTTAATTCAGATTGGTGAATGTGAAATTCCAGGGGCAGGATGTTGTTCTTGACCCAGTCCTTGCGGAGGCGGTCAATATCGGTGTCCTTGTTGACGATGACGATGCCGCAGTCGCCGTTGCCCGCGCCGCTGGTCTTGGCTGCGCCGCCATACTTGTTGGCGATTTCGATCAGCTCGGTCAAGCGGGGAATTTCGATGGCAATATTGTTGATAGCGGCAAAATGCTGCAGCAAGCGGCGGTTGATGCCAATCTGCTTTTGAATCAAAGCAATGTTTGCTTCTTCAAAGCCGCGGATCATCTTCAAAACGCACTTGCGCGAGTCTGCCAAAAACTTGGCATATTCAGTCCGCAGATTGTTCTTGTTGGCGTTGGTCTTGTCAACCAGGCGGGAGGTTGAAGCCGGCTGCTGGCTCCAGCCAATCAAGAGCTCCATGCCCTTTGGCGGAACCAATTGCTGGATCTTCAGACCTGGCCAGGCTTCACCGACCACTGTTGACAGGGACTTGCTTGCCAGTTCTTCTTTCAGCCAAAGCTTGTTGAAGGTCTGGTAGGCAATCCAGCCCCCGTAAACGCTGGCCGCGATGTCGCCGGCACTGCCGTTGCCCTGGACTGAGTAGTGGGAAATGGTGGAGAGTTTGTAAATCAAATCCTTACTTGCCTGGACACCGTAAAAGCGCAGGATTGCCTTAACTGTCGCGACCGTTACCGCGGCTGAAGAACCCAGGCCATACTTCTTGCCATCTGCTGAATCCAGGTCAGAGTTGACGTACAAGTCGTAAACGCCCATCTTGACCTTTTGTTCCAAGCAGTATCTTTCGGTAAAAGAAATTGCTGACAGAATGTATTCAAAAGGATTGTCCCGGTTGTCGATCACCATCTTTGACCCCCGTCTGACCCAGTGAATTGAATCTTGGGAGTATTGCTTGGAGTGAATCAAACCAGTATCGCTGCTGCTTGGCTTGATTGAGACCCTGACGTACTGGTCAAGGGCGACCAGAATGGCTGGACAATCTTGTTCCAAAACAGCGTATTCCCCGGCAATGTAAAGCTTGCCTGGTGCTTTTTCAGTAATCAAAAAAACTCTTCCTCTTATTCTTTTAATTTTTTCTTTTATTTTATGCCTTTAGACATTATAGCCAATTAAATAAGCTTTAGTCCAACAGAGTGACTCCTGGACCAAAACCTGCCTCAATAATCTTAACACGATCAAAGGAGGACTCAAAGTGATTAATAATATCTTTAGAATTTTTTCCCTGGCAGAGGACCTTGACATTCGGGCCGGCATCAATGGTGTAGTAGCATTCCAGCCCTTGCTGGCGCAGGTCCTGAACCAGCTTGATAGCCTTGATGGTATTAGGCTCAAAATAGGTGAAGCCAGGGACAGCAGTGAAAGTCAAAGCATGCATCTCACTGGCATTTAATTCAGCCAGAGAACCCAATTTGCTAAAGTCAGCCTGCTTGATTGCTTCTTCCATCTCGGCGATTTCATTGTCGTTTCTGTCCAGCCAAAGTTGATAGAAAGGTGAGCTCTTGCTCATTTCCATTCCCTTGGTTGAAGAAATTTTCTTCTCCTGGTCGTTGATTTCAACTGCCAAAAGACGGAGGTCCATGTCAGGCGCTTCATCCAGCGGGTAAGCATAAGAAGTTTCGTCGCTGTCGCCTTTTTGCCAGACGGAAAAGCCGCCAAAAACAGATCTTGAAGCAGAGCCAGATCCCATCCGGGCCATTCTGGACAGTTCCCGTCTGTCAACGCCTAACTGGTAATGGTCGGCAAAAGCCGCCGCCATGGCCGCGAAAGCTGAGCTGGAAGAGGCCAGGCCAGCCGCGGTTGGTACCTGGTTGACTGATTCAACCGCCAAATTTCCCTTGACCCCAAAGCGGTCTTGCATAGCCCGGAGGTAGGCGAAAACGCGGTCAGCAGCTGGGCCCGAAACGGCTTGGCCGTTCAATTTAAAGGACATTTGCTCGCTGTCTGAGATTTTGGTGTCGCTGTAGAAAGCATCCAGGGTCATGGACAGACTGGACATGAGCGGCAGGCGCAATTTGGCGTCCTTCTTGCCCCAGTACTTGATCAAGGCGATATTGGTATGGGCGCGGGCAGTTTTACTCATCTTTTTTCATTCCTTTACTGTGCAATTCTGTTTTTCAATAACTTTTTGCCAAAAATCAAATTTCTTCAATCCAGTAGTCACTGATTTCAGCCTGGCAGGCTTGGGCAAGCTTTTCGCAAGCACCGGCATCCTTGCAAAGAGCGATGACGATCCCGCCCAGACCCCCGCCGGACAATTTGCAGCCTAAGGCCCCGCCTTTTTGGGCGATCTGGCAGATCCGGTCGATCTTGGCCGTCGACAAATTAAAGGAGGCTAAAAGCTCCTGGGCCTGGTTGAAAAATTTACCAACGCTTTCCGGGTCTTGAAGAAGCCAGGCAGCTTTGACTTCGTCAGCCAGTTGCCCCAACTGCCGCATTCTTGCTTGCGCGTCCGGGGACTCATTTAAAAGCTTGGCGACCATGGTGACGGCTTCTCTGGTATTGCCCAAATCGCCCGTGTCCATGATCAAGAGGCTGGCGCCTAATTTCGAGGAGAGCTTTTTAACGCCCTGTTGCTTATTAAAAAAGACCAGGTAATCGGAATTAACCGTGGCCGCGTCCAAGCCAGAGGCCTTGCCATGGTTGATCGTTTCTGCCTGGTTGGTGATGTCCATAACTTCGCTTTCACTCAGCTCAAGGCCCAGGTATTGGCTCAAGGCGACGGTAGTGCCATAGGCAACCGTGGCTGAGGAGCCAAGCCCGCGCTCCATGGGAATTTCCCCGGTATAGGTAAGTTTGATCTGGGGACTTTTCCCGCTTCTGGCAAAAAGTTCCTTGACGACATACTTAAGGCCGTTATAGTCGTCCGGCGCGTCAAAAAAAGGACCCTGATAGAGCTTGGTATCCATCCAGACCGGACCGGCATAATCACTGACAGTCGTCTTGATGTGGAGAGCCTGAATCGGCATGGCCAGGGCGTCATAGCCGTAAACAACGGAATGCTCGCCGATCAAAATTACTTTTCCATGAGCAGTACAAGAAGTCTGCAAAAAGAATCACCTCAATAAACAATTTCGCTAGTTCGCTTAACGTTTGCTTAGAATCAATGGCAATCAGTTCCCAAAAAGGAAAGAGATTGATAAAATTTAGATTGATCGATCAGTCAACAAAGGAGTGGAAGCAATGATCAAAATTTTAACCGGCAGACAGTCCGATCCCCTGCAAACTGAAATCATCGGCCGGGCTGCCCGAAATTATCTGGCTCAGCCTGGCAAAGATACTTTTATTATTGTTCCAAACCATATCAAGTTTAACACAGAAGTTGCCGCAATAGGCAAAGTCGCCCAACTTCAAGGGCGGAAAGAGACCAGCGTTAAGCACCTGCACGTCCTGTCCTTCTCCCGCCTGGCCTGGTTTTTCTTTAAAAAAGCTGACCTGCTCATGCCAGAAAGCCTGGATGACGCGGCCGCGACCATGATTTTGGAGCAGATCATCAACAAGCGCAGGGATGAACTCTTGCTTTTTAAAAACACCCACGCCAATTCTGGCATGATCAAGCAAGTCTACAGCACGATCCTGCAGGTTCATACCGGCCAGCTGGACCTGGCCAGCCTTCTAGAGCGGGCAGCTGACCCGGCAGTATCCTTGGACCTGGACAATGAAACCAGAGATAAGCTGCATGACCTGGACTTGATCTACCAGGATTTTTTGCAAGTTGTCAGCGACAAGCACTTTGCCACCAAGGATGAACTGAATATCCAGCTGAACCAGCTTCTGGCCAGCCAGCCAGACCTGGTCAGCCAGGCCAGCTTCTATGTGACTGATTTCTCCCATTTTTCCATTCAAGAAAAAATGACCATGCAGCTGCTGGCGGCTTTTGCCAGCGACATGACTTTTGCCTTCAAGACCGCTGACGGCAGCCTGCTCGAACCCGTGGCAGGCGAATACGACTACGTGGTCCAGAAGACCATCCGGGACTTGACTGGCTATTTCTCTGCTCATGATTTTGCTTGGGAAAGTGAAAAAATCACCAGCCAAAGCAGCCCGGCAGAAAGTTTAAACAGGGCCTGGCAGGGGGAAAGCGTGCCGGACTTAAACAACCTCCAGCTGGTCAAGGCGGATTCCCGCTACGCCGAAGCCTATTTCGTGGCCCGGACCATCTATGACGAGGTGGCCTTAAAAGGCTGCCAGTACCGGGACTTTTTGGTCCTGGCTCCGAACCTGCAAGAGTATGAAACTTACCTGGCCCCGATCTTGCGGCAAAACCAGATTCCCTTCTTTGATGACTTGCAGCAGCAAATGAAGTACCACCCTTTGGTGATTTTGCTGGAAAATTTAGGCAAGCTTCTCCAGCAGCCAGGCGATACGCCAGCTCTTTTGAGCCTCATGAAGACCCGCCTCTTGATCCCGGCTTGGTATTTAGCAGGGGATGAAGAAGCTGGGGAAGCCGCGTATTTACGCGATGTCGACCAGCTGGAAAATTTTGCCTTAGCCCACGGGATCAAGTACAGCCTTTGGCAAAAGCCCCTCAAGGACTTCACCAAGGCCCAGGTGATTGCCCTGGACCAAGAGCAATATCAAAAGCGCCTGGAGCGTTTGGATAAGCTGCGGGACTTTTTTGTCAGCAAGATCTCCCGCCTTTCCAGCCAGCTGAAAAATGAAAAAGACAGCATGACCGCCGTTAAGCTCTTCTTTGACTTCTTGGTCAAAAACGGGGTCAGTGCCCGCCTGGAAGCTTGGCGCTTAAAAGCCAGCGAGAGCGGGGACTTGCAGCAGGCCCAGCAGCCGGAACAGTGCTGGAATCTGCTTTTGTCCCTGCTCAAAGACTACCTTTTGGTCAACCCGGAAAACTTTGCCTGGGCTGACTTCTTCAAGATGCTGACGGCGGCCTTTTCCCAGGCCAATTTCGCGACGATTCCAGCCAGCCTGGACGCTGTCACTTTGTCAGAATACGGGATGGTGCAGACCAGTGGCTACAAGCAGGTCTTCATCATCGGGGCAGCCAATGGCAGCCTGCCGCAAATCAGTGACCAGCCCAACTTTTTGACCACGGAAAACCTGGCCAGTTTGGCTGACTTTTTTGCTGAAGACGCCTACCTAGAAGATGCCCAGCAGCTCCGCAACTTGGACCAGGAATACCAATTTGGCAATGCTTTAGCCCTGGCCTCTGACCGGGTCTACATTTCCTATCCGGTAATCAATTCCAATAACGACTTGCTGGATCCTTCTATTTATTACAAGCGTCTGTTGAAGATGGTTAACGGCCGGGAATACCGGCAAAGGGACCTGCCAGACAACAGCGAAAAAGACCGGACCGAATTTGCCCGTCAGCTTTTGCTCTTTTTGACCAGTCCCAAGGCCAGCTTGGGCTATTTGGCCTATGCAGAGGAAAATTCCGCCCAAAGTCCGCTGGTGACCAAATTAGTCAAACTCAGCCGGCAGTATGAAGAAGAAAAGGCAGAAGAAATCGCGGAAGGGATGGCTTACGACAACAATCCGCAAGACATCTCAGAGGACCTGGCTGAGCGCCTGTACGGCAAAGACCTTTTGTCATCGGTCTCCCAGCTGGAAAGCTACTACCAGAATTCCTTTGAATACTTCCTTAACTATGGCCTGCGCCTGCGGCCCCGGGCAGAAAACGAGCTGAACGCCATCCAGTCCGGCAACTACTTCCACCGGACTTTTGAGCTTTTGCTCAAGGAAATGCAAAAGAAAAATATCGAAATTGACAAGCTCAGCGAGCTGGACCTGGAGCTTTTGCTCAAGCAGGTCAGAAGCGAGATCCTGCAAGAACCCCTTTACCAGCAGTTCTTGCGCGATCCCTTTAATGAATATCTCTTCAAGGCCTTTGACAAGACGACCAGCAAGGTGGCCCAGAACTACCGGAGAAAGCAGCAGGAGAACAAAATGCGGGCTACATACGGGGAACTGGCCTTTGGCCCGGCGGAAAAATTGGCCGGCCTGGTCCTGCCCTTGAAGAAGTTTGCCGGCCAGCGGAAGATCAGCCTCCGGGGCAAGATTGACCGGGTCGACCTCTTTAACGGGGACCAGCACGTTTTAGGGCAACTGATTGACTACAAGTCTTCTGACCACAGCTTCAACCTGGCCCGTTTTGCCGGCGGGGTGGATTTGCAGATGATTGCCTACCTGGATGTCTTGGAAAAGAACCGGGACCTCCTGGCTGGCGGGCGGCAGTTTGACCTTCTTGGTGCCTTTTATCAGTATGTCACCCGGAAGCTGAATTCCGTCAACTCTTCATCAAATGGGGCCTTGTTTGACAGCAAGCTGCAGCTGAAAGAGAACCTTTTGGGCGGGGAAGACAAGCTGAAACTGTCCGGGGTCTTTGTCAGCGAGCCAGCCTGGTACCAGGAAGTCGACCAAGTCCTGGAGAAAAAGTCAGCCAGTCCGGTTTACCGGGGCCTTAAGCTGAATAAGAGCGGCACTTTTGGCAAAAAAGACAACTTCTTCAGCCAGGACGAAATGAGGGAGCTGCTGGAGTATGTCGAAGCCTTGATTGAAGACGCGGCCAGCGAAATCTTGAGCGGGCAGATCGCCTTGAATCCCTTCCGGCAGGGGACCAGCACTGGTCTGACATATAGTGACTACAAGGACATCTTCTACTTTGACCAGCAGCTGCCGACCAACTCTTACCGGGACCTGCCAAGCCTGAAAAAGGCTGAGCTGCTGGCCTTGATTGAAAAAAGGCTGGGGCAGGGTATATAGAAAGGAAAAAGTATGGCTGTAAAATACACACCAGACCAGGCCAGCGCTATCGAAAGCCGGGGCCAGGATCTTTTGGTCTCGGCTTCTGCCGGCTCAGGCAAAACCAGCGTTTTGGTTGAAAGGGTCATCCGGGAAATTATGGAAGACCACTTGGAAGTTGACCAGCTCTTGGTCATCACCTTTACCCGGGCCGCGGCCAGTGAAATGAAGCAGCGGATCAAGCAGCGACTGCAAGAGCGCCTGCAAGTGGAAACAGACAGCAGCCAGGCCGACTTTTTGCGCCGGCAGCTGGCCCAGATTGATACCGCGATCATTTCCACGATTGACTCCTTCTGTTTGGATGTCATCCGCCGCTTCTACTTCGTGATTGATATCGACCCGGACTTCAGCATTTTAACTGACGCGACCCAGATTGAGCTGTTAAAGGAAAGAGCTCTTCGGGATGTCGAAAACGGCTACCTACAAAATGAAGACCAGAAGAAAAAAGACCGCTTCAGGGCCTTTTACGATGCGTTTGCCGGCGACAGCAACGCGGACGCGGCCAGAGAGCTTTTGCTTGATTTGTATCAGTATGCCATGGCCCGGCCCAACTACCGGGACTGGCTGCAAAAATTGCCTGCCTCTTACCAGCTGGAGACCAGCGACGTCGTCGACAGCCCCTTGTGGCAGGAGAAGATCAAGCCTTACCTGGAAGAAGAATTTTCCAACCTGGCTGACAAGCTGACGGCTTTGATGGCCGAAGCAGACTTTGACCATGAAAAGTTTGTCAAATACCAGCCACCTTTTAGGGCTTTCGCCGCCAGCTTATCCAGCTACCGGGAAAGCCTGGCTACAGATGATCCCTTTGACCGGCAAAGAGACCTGCTGGCCAGCTGCCGGTTTGACGGGACCTTGCGGACTAACAAGGACATCGCCGACTTTGTCGAGGAGGCAAAGGAGGTTAAAGAAGCTGGCAAGCAGCTGGTCTTCAATGTCTACACCAGTTTTTACGCAAATAGCAATGCTGACCAGCAGGCCCTTTTGGCCAAGGGGGCTGAAATCGTGAAGACAGCAGCTGAAGTCGAGCTGGCCTTTATCGATCGCTTCAATGAGTTAAAGCGGAATGACCGGGTTCTGGACTTCAGCGACATGGAGCAATTAGCCTATGAAATCCTGACCCAGGACAGTTCAAATTCCGACTTGGCCCGGGCTTACTACCAAAACCGCTTCAAGGAAATCATGGTCGATGAATACCAGGACACCAACGCCTTGCAGGACGGTTTGATCCAGCGGCTGAAAAAAGACGGGAAGAACAACCTCTTTATGGTTGGGGACGTCAAGCAGTCAATTTACGGCTTCCGCCAGGCGGAGCCCAGTCTCTTTATTGCCAAGTATGACGAATATGGCCAGGAAAATTCGGCAGGCAAGAAGCGGATTATTTTTGCCGAAAACTTCCGCTCCAGCCAGCCGGTCACCCAGGCCGTCAACTTGATCTTTGACAGCCTCTTGACCAAGGACTTTGGCGGGATTGACTACAAAAACGAAGGGCAGCTGAAATTCGCGGCCGGTTATGATCCAAACGCTGCCTTGCCAACAGAAACAGAAGTCCTCTACCAAGAAGATTCTTCTGCTTCAGAAGATGACGGGGAATTGGACCAGGGCGATTTGGCCATGGTGATCAGCCGGATCCAAAAGTTGCTTAACGACCAGACGCCAATTTTTGACCCAAAGACCGGACAGACCCGGCCGATCAGCTATGGAGACATTGCCATTTTGACCCGGTCCAAGACCAGCAACCTGGACATCAAGCAGGAATTTGACCGTTACGGGATCCCGCTTTTTGTCATGGATGTCCAGAACTACTTTCAGACCTTTGAATTGACGGTCATCATGTCCTACTTGAAGATCATCGACAATCCGGACCAGGACATTCCCCTGGTGGCGGTTTTGCGGTCTCCGATCTTCAACTTCTCTAGTTCTGATTTGGCGGAAATCCGCCTGGTCAACAAGAGCATCAGCTTCTACGCGGCTTTAAGAACATATGCTAAAAAAGATACTGATCTGGCTGCCCGCTGCCGGGACTTTTTGGACCAATTGCAAGATTTGCGGGACTTTGCCTTGAGCCACCGGATTTCAGAACTGCTCTGGACCATTTATGAGCGGACCAGCTTTTTGGAAATCGTGACCGCCATGACCAACGGCCAGCAGCGCCGGCTCAATTTGACCGCCCTGTATGAAAGAGCTAGCGCCTACGAAAGCTCGGGCTTCAAAGACCTCTACCAGTTCATCAACTTTATCGCCAGAATGCGGAAGAACCAGAAGGACCTGGCCCAGCCGATCTTGAGCGAAAATGCTGACAATTCAGTCAAGCTGATGACCATTCACGCCTCAAAGGGGCTGGAATTCCCGGTCGTCTTTGTCCTGGGCTTGGAGCACCGCTACAACTATCAGCAAGACATCACCGGCAACTACGTTTTAGATGCCAGCGGGCTGGGTTTGTCCTTTGCCTACCCATTTGATGAAGCGGAATACCGAGCAGATACTTTGGTCAATGCCTGGCTGAAGATCGCCAAAAAGCAGAAGCTGCTGGAAGAAGAAGCCCGCCTGCTTTACGTGGCCTTGACCCGGGCCAAGCAGAAGCTGATCCTGGCGGCAAATATCAAGCTTCCGGCCAAAACTGACCTGGCAGGCCTGGAAGAGAAGTGGGCCAAGGAAATTTCAGCTGGCCGCCTGCCCCTTTTGGACAAGATGAAGGTGGCCAAGCCCCTGGACTTTTTAGCCCCGGCCTTAGCCCACGCCAAGCAAGTGAAGCGGCTGGGAGAAAAAGCCGTCAGTGACTTGGCAGTTGGCCAGGAAGACAGTCTGGTCTTTGTTCACTTTGACCCAAAGAAAGACCAGGCCCAGCTGCCGGCAAATGAAGCGGCAGCTGCCGGCGGGGAAGACTTGACTGAAGAGGAAGAAGCCGTCTTTGAGCAGGCGGAAAAACTCTATGCCTTCAGCCAAGGCGGCTATCCCTACTTGGATGCCAGCCGGACGACGGCCTACCAGGCGGTGTCTGAAATCAAGAAGGCTTTTGGCGACCCGATCGAAGACGAACTGGCCGACTCCCATATTTCAGAACTGCAGTCAGCCAACCGCTATTTGCAGCCGATCGATACTGAGCCAGACTTCCTCTTCCAAAACACGGTCAGCTCAGCTGAACTGGGGACGGCCAGCCACTTGGTCTTGCAGTACTATGACTATGCCAAAGGCGACAGGGATGCAATTGACAGCTGCATTGCCGGCCTGGTTGAAAAGGGCCGGCTGAGCCCAACTTTGGCCAGCAAGTTGGATCGGGAAGCCTTGTCTTGGTTCGTCAAGAGCGACTTTGCCAAGGACTTTTACCAGCACCCCGACCGCCTTTACCGGGAAGAAAATTTTGCCACCATCTTGTCACCGAAGACTTTATTTAAGGATTTCAGCGATTTTCCAGGAGAAATTTTGGTTCATGGGACAATCGATGGCTATTATGAAGCAGAGAATGGTATCATTTTATTTGACTACAAGACTGACCACGTTAACCCGCGTAAGCAGGATGAAGCAATCCAGAAGCTGAAAGAGAAGTACCAGGGCCAGCTGCGCCTCTATGAAAGAGCCTTGAACGAATCAGGCCAGCTGCCTGTTTTGAAAAAGTACCTGGTGCTTTTGAGCTGCCGGGAAATTGTTGAAGTTGATTAGAAGTTTTTAGGAGTGAAAGGAGCGGAAAATGGCGGATTTTTTTGCCGGCGAAACCTTCGCGGTCGTTGACTTGGAAACGACCGGGACGCGCAAGGAGGAGGGGGACCGGATCATTCAGTTTGGCTGCGCCTTGGTCAAAAATGGCGAAGTGGTCAAGACCTATTCCTTTATGATGAACCCCCACCGGGAAATTCCACTAGCCGTGACCAATCTGACCGGGATTGACCAGAAGATGGTGGCCGGCCAGGCTGATTTCAAGCACTATGCCCCGAAGATCCGCGAGATTTTGCAGGATACGGTTTTTGTGGCCCATAATGTCAATTTCGACTTTCCCTTCTTGAACTATGAACTGACCAATGCCGGCTTTGAAGCCTTGACCTGCAAGGCGGTTGATACGGTTGAACTGGCCAAGATCGCTTTTCCGACCCTGCCTTCATACAAATTGCGGGATTTGACGGCCAGCCTGGAGATTAAGCACGCCAATCCCCACAAGGCCGATTCTGATGCTTACGGGACAGCTGTTTTGCTCATCAAGATCATCGATAAGCTGGCCTCCTTGCCCCAGGCGACTTTGAATGTCCTGGGCTCTTTGGCCGGGGGGTTAATCCGGGACACGGGCGATGTGATCAAGGAGATTGCCGACCAGTCCCGGCAAAGCAAGCGCAAGCTGCCTAAAGACAAGATCCAGGTCCGCAACCTGGTCTTGAAGAGGCAGGAAATTCCCGCGGTTGAACATGGGGTAAACGGGCATTTCCCAGTTAAAGACGCTGACAAGCGCAAGCTTTTTAAAGGCAAGATCAATTACCGGCAAGCTCAAGTGGACTTGATCGACCGCCTGCACGACTTTGTCGAAGAAGAAGGGCAAAGAGTCATGCTGGCTGAGGCCCCAAACGGGACAGGGAAGACTTTTGCCTACCTTTTCGCCTATGCCTACCAGCTTTACTCTGGCAAAAAACTGGTCATTGCCACGCCGACCAAGGTTCTCCAGCAGCAGCTCTTAGATCAGGAAATTCCCCAGCTCCTGCGGGTTACGGGCCTGGGCTTGAACGCGGAAATGGTCAAGTCCAGCAGCCACTACTTGGATTTGGACGGTTTTGCCCAGACCCTTTACCAGAATTCACCAAATAAGGCGACCTTGCTCCTGCAGATGCAGATCCTGGTCTGGCTGACGGAAACGACGACGGGGGACATGGATGAATTGCAGCTGACCAGCCAGCAGCTGCCTATCTTTAACCAGCTCAAGCACCCCGGGGATGCCCGGGTGGCCAGCCAGTTCGCCAGCGTTGACTTTTGGAACCTGGCCCGCCGCCGGCAGGAGCAGGCCAACATTCTGGTGACTAACCACGCTTACTTGGTCAACCACTACATGGACTCCATCTGGGGGCAGAACCCTTACCTGGTAATTGACGAAGCCCACCGCTTCAGCGAAAACTTGCAGACGGCCCGGACGGACTCACTTCGCCTGGAAGCGATCTGGGGCAGCATCAGCCACCTGCGCAATCTGCTTTATTTTACGGACAACAACCTGCTTAGGCAAAGTGAGGAAAATGTCCAGCTGCAGTTCATGCTGGATCTCTTGGACCAGGAGAGCCTGGACCTGATTCACAGCCTAAATCGGATGCAAAAGTATCTCTACCAGCACAAGGGGCAGGCAATCAGCCAGGTGGTTTTGCCCAACAAGAGCCTGCAGCTCACTATCCAGGGCCAGGATCTCTTCCCGGAGAACTCCCAGTTTAAGCCCCAGCTCAGACAGTTCCAGCAGCAATTGGAACAGGTCCGGATCCATACCAATCAGATCCGCTACTTGCTGGAGCAGGAAAAAGACCGCTTTTTGACAGATGAAGAATCCATGCTGGAAGAATTGAACGACCAGGTTGACTTGCTGGAATTCTACACGGAAAAGAGTTACCAGCTGGCTGACCTCCTGAACCAGCCGCTCTTAGATCATTTGGGCTTTGTGGTCAACGTGACCAATCCCGAAGATGCTCTCAGCAGCAACCTTCACTGGCTCAGCCTGGACAGTTCTGAAGAATTGCATAAAATTTACGACCGCTTTGACCATATCAGCATGATCAGTGCGACAATAACTAATGACGGCAATTTTGCCTTTGCCAAGCAGGTCCTGGCCCTGCCAAATTTGGGCGTCTCCTGCTACAAGGGCAAGGCCAGCTTCCCAATGGCTGACCACTTAGAGATCCTGGCCATGGGGGAAGGACAGCCGGAACCAGACAGTCCGCGTTTTTTGGAAGAATTGAAAAATATCCTGACCAAGGACTTAAGCGGGCAAAAGCATATTTTGTGTCTGTTTACCAACCTGGACTTGATCAAGCAGCTCTATTTTGAACTGCTGAATGATCCCCGGGTTAAGGACTATGAGCTTTTGGCCCAGGGCTTGACCGGGTCAAACGAGCGGATCACCCGTCGTTTCGTTATCGCGGAAAGGTCAATTTTGCTGGGGGCGGACAGCTTCTGGGAAGGGGTGGACTTCCACAATTGCGGGATTGACCTGGTCATCGCCACACGCCTGCCATTTGAATCGCCGGACCTGCCGGAGGTTAGCCTTAGGCAGCATTACCTGGCCCAAAGAGGCTGGGATGTCTTTCAAGAGGATTCTTTGCCCCGGGCGATTCTCCGCCTGCGGCAGGGATGCGGCCGCTTGATCCGGGGCGAGGATGATTACGGGCAGTTTTTGATCCTGGATCCCCGGATCTGGACCAAGAGCTATGGCCCGGCCTTCCGGTCCAGCCTGCCGGCTCCGGTGCAGAAGGTCAAAGCAAGTGAATTAAAAAATAAGTTAAAGTTCGAGAGGTAAAATGCTTAACGAAAGAGTCAAAAATGTTCTGCAATATCTGGCCTGGCTGGTCTTTTTCCTGTTTTTGCTTTACGCGGGAACGGTAGCCGTCGTAGCTAAGGCCGCCAAGCCTTACAGCCAGCACAAGGAGAAAGTCGCCAAGCTGGTCAAGCAGACTTCTATGAAGCAGATTGACAAGTACTACCACCTGAACCGCGGTGTCAGTTCCTATTCAGCCAGCGGGAAAACCAGCAAGGGCAAGGCAGCCTACTTCATCTATCTGCCTGGCAGCCACAAGGCCTACTATTATTCAGCTAATGATGGCGTTAGCGAAAGCACGGTCAAAGCCAGCTTCCAGAAGTCATATCCGAAGAAGACCATCAAGGAAGTCAACCTGGGCTGGTATCAAAAGCAAGCCGTCTGGGAAGTCACGGCAGTCAACAGCGATGGCAGCTACTGCTATGCCATTTACAAGTTTAAAGACGGCAAGCTCCTGTCTCTGGTCGATAAGTTATAGAAGAGCGGGCAAAAATCTGCTATCATGGATAGAGTTAATAAAATAAGGTGGAATAAAAAAGAATGACAGAATTGATTTCAATCAGAGAATCAGCCAAGCACGTTGACGAAGAAGTCA
>NZ_JBJEES010000118.1:0-25809 GCF_051873315.1 Lactobacillus sp. | reverse complement strand
CCCTGGACACCCGGATTAAGAGTCCGGTGCTCTGCCAGCTGAGCTAACGACCCAAATGGATTATTTAATTGGCGCCGAAGCGCGATGGGTCGTCAGGGGATCGAACCCTGGACACCCGGATTAAGAGTCCGGTGCTCTGCCAGCTGAGCTAACGACCCAAGTGGGCTGCGGCTGACTTTCGTCAACCGACATTTATTTATTATACAGAAATGCGCCAGGAATGCAAGCCTTTTGGCAAGATTTTTGCTCAAAAACTTGCTTTTCCTCTCCAGCCCTCCTAAAAAACTTCTCTTTCCACCTTATTTTTGCCAAAAAGCACCCCGCGGGGCGACTTCCAGCCGGCGGATCTCATCCTTTAAGCCCGCCTCTCTGACCGCGTCGACAAAGTCGCTGATATGCTGGGGGTCAACCAGACTCATGATGGTCGGGCCCGCCCCAGACAGGTAGGTCGCTACCGCCCCGTGCTCATGGCCTACATTGCGGATGATCTCCAGTTCCGGTACCAGCTGGCTTCTGTAGCGCTCATGGAAGAGGTCAGCCTCCATTAACTCCCCGGCCTTTTCATAGTCCTGGGCAAAAAGCGCCGCTACCGCTGTATTAGCCACGGCGCTGGCCTGGACCGCGTCTTTAAAAGAAAGTTCCTTGGGCAAAACCGCCCGGGCATCGCTGGTCTTCAAGTTGTAGGCCGGGATATAGGCGATCATGGCAAATGGCGGCACCGGGGCCTTAACAGCCGTAAAGTGGCCGTTGACCTTGCAGCCGACAACCAGGCTGCCCAGGATGGTCGGAGCCACGTTATCCGGGTGCCCTTCCAGTTGAGCCGCGATTTCGATTTTTTCATGCGGGGCCAAGTGGAGCTGGCCCAGCTGGTCAGCCAGCTCGATCCCGCCAACGATTGCGCTGGAACTAGAGCCCAGGCCATGAGCCAGGGGGATGTCTGACTCAACCCGCAAGTGCTGGGGAGTTAAATCTGGCTTGACGCTTAAAGCCGCTTGGACGATCATGTTGCCTTTCCCGCTCGGCAGGTCCCCTAAGTTATGGTCTACCTGCCAGTGGTCGCTTTCGCCCAAGACTTCAATGGTCAGGTACAAGGAGATGGCTACTCCAATGGAGTCGAAACCCGGGCCCAGGTTGGCGCTGGATGCTGGAACTTTGATTTTCACGCTTCTTCACCTCAATAATTGGCAATTGCTGACTTTTTAATCATTCTATCATGTTTTCTCTTTTAGAAAAATGATTTCCCCGCTATAATTAGCCATAAAGGAAAAAATTTCGCGCATCTGACTTTTAGGGAGGATTTATGATTTACCGCAGTACTCGCAGCCAAGGGCAGGAAGTTACCGCCGCCCAGGCAATCGTTCAAGGTCTGGCCCCAGACGGCGGCCTTTTCGTGCCCAAAGAATTCCCGGCTCCATTCTCAGCCGCTGAATTGAAGGAAATTTTTGCCCTGCCTTACCAGGAAATGGCTAAAAAGATCCTGGCTCTGTTCTTGACCGACTACAGCGAAGAGCAGCTGGCAGAGATCGTTAAAGGCGCCTATGGCCAGCAATGGGATGACGAGAGAATCGCCCCGCTGACTGATAAGAAAGCCGGCAATTACTACCTGGAGCTCTTCCACGGTCCGACTCTGGCCTTTAAGGACGTAGCCTTGCAGTGCCTGCCCCGCTTGATGAAGACGGCCTTGGAGAACGCAGACGACCAGCGGGGAATCGTTATTTTGACCGCTACTTCCGGGGATACCGGGACTGCCGCCATGCGGGGCTTCCAGAGCTTAGACAAGACCCGGGTTATCGTCTTTTACCCTTACCAAGGGGTGGCTCCAATCCAGCTTAAGCAGATGCTGAGCGAAAACAGCGACAACACCGTGGCTGTAGCAGTTGAAGGCAACTTTGACCAGGCTCAGAGCCGGGTCAAGCAGATTTTTAACGACCAGGACATGAACAAGTTGCTGGCTGACCATGACTTGACCTTCTCCAGCGCCAACTCCATGAATGTCGGCCGCCTTTTGCCCCAAGTCGTCTACTACTTCGCCGCCTACAAGCAGCTGCTGGACCAAGGGGCGATTGCATTCGGCGATCCTGTCAACTTCTCCGTGCCAACTGGGAACTTTGGCGATATTCTGGCCGGCTATTATGCTAAAAAACTGGGCCTGCCAGTTGGCCGCCTGATCTGCGCTTCCAACAAGAATAATGTCTTGACCGACTTTTTCAAGACGGGCAAGTATGACAAAAAGCGGGACTTCTACGTGACCAACTCTCCGTCCATGGACATTCTGGTTTCCAGCAACCTGGAGCGCCTGCTCTTTGACCTCTGCCAGGACCCAGACACGGTCAAGGGCTTGATGGAGCAGCTGAACACTAAGGGCGAATACCAATTGCCGGAAGACATGCAAAAGAAATTGTCTGGCTTCTGGGCTGACTACGCGACTCCAGAAGAAATCGAAGGCGAAATCAAGCGGGTTTACGCAGAAAGCAGCTATGTCATCGACCCGCACACGGCTGTCGCTTCTTTAGCCGCCAAGCGCTTTAAGGCAGAAGACGACCAGCCTACCGTCGTCCTCTCTACCGCCAGTCCATACAAGTTCCCGGAAACTGTATACCACGCGATCAGCGGGCAAAACGTTAAGGAAAAAGGCCTGCCAGCTCTTAAGGAACTGACTGATTTGACCGGCCCTGCTCCAAAGGCCATGGAAGCCTTCTTAGGCCACAGCTCCCGGGAAATCGTCATCCCGGCCGACGACATGGCAGACGAAGTCAAGCGGCAGCTGGATTTGGACTGATTTTTTAAAAAAGATATAGAAACTAGCTAAAAATCAACAAGATAAACGAAAAGCAGCTCAGGATTTACTCCTTGAGCTGCTTTTGCCGTGTAATTGGAAATAAGAAATAAAAAGAAAATAAAAAATGGAGGATACAGGGCTCGAACCTGTGACCCTCTGCTTGTAAGGCAGATGCTCTCCCAGCTGAGCTAATCCTCCATATGACCCGTACGGGATTTGAACCCATGTTACCGCCGTGAAAGGGCGGTGTCTTAACCACTTGACCAACGGGCCATTTATTTTGCTTGGCCTTTTCGCAAGGCACGATTACTAGTATACCCGATCCAGGAGAAAAAGCAAGGGGCTAACGCAAAAAACTTATTATTTTTATTTGCAAAAAGCTCTTGCACTTTTCCCTGCCTTTGCTATACTAGTAGATGTGCTTGCGGGCGTGGCGGAATTGGCAGACGCGCAAGACTAAGGATCTTGTGACCGCTTTTGGTCGTGGAAGTTCAAGTCTTCTCGTCCGCACTAAGCGAAAGGAACTGGTTTGTCCAGTTCCTTTTTTTCTTTCTCCGAGAACTTTTTTGCTAAAATATTCTTAGAGTGCTAATTGAAAAGCAAAGCTCTAAGTAAAATAAGTTGTAAGAAGTACACTTTTAAAGGAGAAAAACATATGACTGAATTAAACTGCCGCTTGGCCACCAGCGCCGATTTAGACGCCCTCTGCCAGTTCTACCAGGATATCTGCGACCACCAAAAAGAGGACCAGTACGGGGCCGACTGGCACTGGGGAATCTACCCGGCTGAACAGGACATCAAAGAAGCCATCGACCAAAAGCGGGCCGTAATCGGACTCAAAGACGGCAAGATTGCTTCCGCCGGCATCTTAACTGTTGGAAGCGACCCCCTTTACAGCAAATTTGCCTGGCCTACCCCAGCTGAAGATAACGAAATCGCCGTTCTCCACCTTTATGGCGTTCACCCTGCTTTCCGCCGGCAAGGCCTGTCTGGCATTCTTTTGACCTTCATCAAGGACCACGCCAAAGAACTTGGCTGCAAGGCGATCCGCTTAGACAGCATGGCCGGTAACGTCCCTGCCCGCCGCCTCTATGAAAAGAACGGCTACCGCTTCGTCAGCCAGGAAACGGTCCACTACGACGACATCGGCGACACCAAGGTTGACCTGCTTGAATTAGCCTTATAACAAGAAAAATCCACAAGCTCAGCTTGTGGATTTTTTCTCTGTTCTTATTTATTTCTTTCTATTCCTTGTTCTTGCTTTTTTCCCGCCATTCCTTGGCCCGCCGGTCGGGCAAGAACCACATCAGCATGACCAGAGCCATAAAGACCCAGGATAAAACCGGCCAAGCAAAAGCAGACAGGGCGATCCCCAAATTCGCGGCCAGGGTCAAGTAGCCCTTGATCCCCATATTAACCCGCAAGTCCTGGCTGTCGCAGGCAATCTGCCAGGCAAAGTGCTGCAAGAGGATAAAACTGACCGAGGTCAAAAAGAGAACCAGGCCATAAAAGAACAAGGGCGGCCCAGCCAGGGGATTTTTACCCACCCAAGCCGTAGCTAAGGGAATCAAAGACGACATGAAGAGCCAGACCATGTTGGTCCAGATTACCTTGTGGTTGACTGACGGCAAAGCGTGGGTGATGTTGTGGTGGTTGACCCAGTAAATAGCCATATAAAAGAAGCTGAGCAGGTAGATGGTCAGCTGCGGGACAAGCGGCTTTAGGGCCTGGAAAGTTGCTTCTTCCGGGGCCTTCATTTCCAGGACCATGATGGTGATGATGATGGCCAAAACGCCATCGCTGAATGCTTCCAAGCGGTTCTTGTTCATTTTTCCTCCAAAACAGAAATACTCAATATGCGCGTTAAAAATACTTTTATTGTCTCTTAACCATTTTAGCCTACTTTTGCCAAAAAGAAAAAGCCTGGCAAACCCAGGCTAAATTCTATCAACTTTACTCTTGATTCTTGTAATCAGCTTCCATTTCTTGCGGGTCTTCCGCCTCTTCTTCATCGAAGCTGTATTCCATCTTCTTGTTGCGGTCCTTCATAAAAGCATAGGCAATCTCAACCGCGTAGACCAAGAGGCCGACCAAGCCAAAAGCCAGAAGGAACAGGCAAACGCGTTTCTTCTTTTCCATGCTTGTCACCTTATTTCTATTGACAAAAATTACTTCCTAATTTTATTATAAGCGCTTTTATAAAAAATAACAGGCAAAAAAACGATCAGCACAAAGGAAAAAGCATCCCTCTTAGGAGATGCTTAAACAGTCTGGTTTCTGAGCAGCTTGACCGGGAGCAGGTAACTGTTTTGGGCCAGCTTCTTCTCCGGATCCGCGATCCGCTCGTAAAGCAGCTTGACCAAAGTCCCGGCTAAATCCGGAATCGGCTGGACGATCGTGGCTAGTTCTGGCACATAATTCTGCACCAGCTGGGTCCCGTCAAAGCCGACTATTTTCAAGTCCTCCGGCACCTTGATTCCTAACTTCTTAGCTTCTTTTAAGAGCAGGATCGCCGTCAGGTCGTCTGAGCAAAAGACCCCGTCGATTTTCCGGCCGCTGGTCAAGAGTTCCCGGAGTTCCCGGCCCTTGGCGGCTGGCAATTCGTAAAAGGCTGACCGGGCAGTGTGGACCGTCAACCCCGCCGCGGCTACCGTATCCGCGTAGCCATCAAAGCGGCGAGAAGTCGGATTTCCCGTCTTGACCGGGTTGCCGACAAAGTAAATATGGCCGCATCCCGCGTCCAAGAGAGCCTGGGTGGCCAGGCAGCCGCCCTGGTAGTTGTCGCTAGTCACGATCGGCACCTGGTCGGACAAGTCCCGGTCAAAAGACACGATCGGCAAGCCGTAGCGCCGGTATTCTTCAATGCCCAGGTTGTGCGAACCCGCGATGATCCCGTCGACCTGGTTGGCCTCCAGCATCCGCAGATAACGCCGTTCTTTCTCACTGTCCTGGCCGGCATCACAGAGCAGCATCTTGTAGCCGTCCGCTTCCAGCTTGTCCTCAATTGCCGCAACCAGTTCCGCGAAGAAGGGATTGGTGATGCTGGGCATGATCACCCCAATCATCTTGGTCTGCTTGCCCTGCAAAGACCGGGCCAGGGTGTTGGGCTGGTAGTTCAGCTCCCGCATGGCCGCGTAGACCCGGTCCCTGGTCTTCTGGCTGATGTAGCCGTAATTGTTGATCACCCGCGACACCGTGGTTGGTGAGCAGCCAGCTTTTTCCGCCACATCAGTTAATTTTGGCCTCATCGTCATCCCCTCTTCTGTTATCCTACATGTCCTTTAACCGCCAAGTCTTGGCCTGGTAGTCAACATCACTATCCATCTTAACAAAACTTTGTCCATTTTGAGCAAAAAATCTACCCGTGATGACTTCTTCGCCGCCGTTGACAAAAATTTCAAAGAGGGAGTGGTCGACAAAGATCCGCAGATCCAGGTCTTCCCCGGCTGGTAACTTCACCGTCCGACTAGTCCCGTAGTCTGGGTTGACGGCCTTGCCGCATTCACCCCGGTCAACGGTTAAACGGGCGTGCTTGCCGGTCTTAAAGCGCAGCTTGATGCCATTCTTGCCTTCGCTGTCCGCGGCCAAGACCAGCTTGCCCTTCTGCCCCTTCTTGATCGTCAGTCTAAGTTCGCTCTGCGCGCCGGCATCAAAGGCCAAATCGCCAGTGAAGTCTTCTTCAGCTTCTCTCAAGCTCTTCATGGCCTTGACCGGCTTTTGGATCAAGCGGCCGTGCTTTAAAGACAAGCGCTTGACCTGGCTTAAGCAATTAGCCCAGCCTTCATCGTCGCTTGGGTAAGTCATGTCCGGCAGGCCAACCCAGCTGATCGCGTAAGCGTGGCCGTCCGGGGCATTAAAGGCTTGGGTAGCGTAAACGTCAAAGCCCCCGTCCAGGTTGATTGGGGCCTTCTGCTTTGTCTCAAAGTGGCCGGTCTCAAAGTCGAAGCTTTCCCCAACCCAGTACATGTTTGGGTAGACATTCTGGTAGTCGGTCACGTTCTTGTCCAGGCCCTGCGGGCAGAAGATGAAGACTGGCTTGCTGTCAACGAAGACCAGGTTCGGGCATTCAACCATGTAGCCCATGTCCGGCAGGTCAACATAACCCAAATCCTGCCATGGACCAGTTAATTCGTCAGCCTTGTAAAGACTGATCTTGCCGGCCTTGGTCTCCTTGTCTTGGGCGCCAAGGATGGCATAATACTTGCCGCCGTGCTCCAAGATCTGCGGGTCACGGAAGTGTTCAGTCACATGCTCTGGCGCGTTGATCAAAGGCGTCTCCAGCTTGGTTACTTTTCCATCTTCATCCATCCAGGCCCCAACCTGGTAGGAGTGGCGGACCCAGTTTTCGTCGCGGACATTGCCCGTGTACATCAGAAAAAGCTTGTCACCAATTGCTCTGGCTGAGCCGGAATATGCCCCATGGCTGTCCAGCGGACTGTCAGCGTAAACAGCTTCGCCCAAGTTCTCCCAGTGAACCAGGTCGGAACTGGTCAAGTGGACCCAGGACTTCAAGCCGTGCACGGCCCCAAACGGATAAGCCTGGTAGAAGACCTGCCAGCGGCCATTATAGTAGGAAAAGCCGTTAGGATCGTTCAAAAGGCCTGAAGTTGGCCGGATGTGGTAGTGCAGCTGGTAGTCTGACCGGGCTGCCTGGCTCTGCAATTTGAGCAAAGTCTTGGCATCCCATTTCTCATAAGGAAGATATCTTTTTTCTCTTGTCCATTCCATATTAAGCAACCTCCGCCTAATCACTAATCTCTTCTTTTATTTTTTAGCTTCATTTGCCAGATTATTGTCACGCAAAAAACTTCTGAATAATCAGCACTTTATCACTTTCTATTTTATGGTTGAAGCGCTAACATGTCAAACGGTTAACAGGCCTTTTTCACTTAACAGAACTTTTATAAAATATTTTCTGTCAAACGATTGACATATTTGTCAGAAACCGTTATCATGTTAAGTGAATTAGAGAAAAGCGTTTTCAGAGGATAAGGAGAGTGTTTCTCGTGGCAATGAATTACAATGCAGTTGCCAAGCGGGTGATCGCTGCCGTAGGTGAAGACAACCTGGTAGCAGCTGCCCACTGTGCAACGCGTCTGCGTTTAGTCTTAAAAGACGATACCAAGATCGACCAAGCAGCCTTGGACAAGGATCCTGACGTTAAGGGTACCTTCAAGACTGACGGCCAGTACCAAGTCATCATCGGGCCTGGTGACGTTGACAACGTCTACAGCGAACTGATCAAGCAAACCGGCCTGTCTGAAGTTTCTACCGACGACTTGAAGAAGATCGCCGCCAGCGGCAAGAAGGTCAACCCAGTTATGGCCTTCATCAAGCTCTTGAGTGACATCTTCGTGCCAATCATCCCAGCCCTGGTTGCGGGCGGTTTGCTGATGGCCTTGAACAACTTCTTCACCAGCCCTGGCCTGTTCGGGCCTAAGTCCCTGGTGCAAATCAACCCAGCCATCAAGGGCCTGTCTGACATGATCCAACTTATGTCAGCTGCCCCATTCATGTTCCTGCCAGTTCTGGTCGGTATTTCCGCCGCTAAGCGTTTCGGGGCCAACCAATTCCTCGGGGCGGCAATGGGCTTGATCATGACCACCCCACAGCTGGCCGGCTCAACCCACTACTGGAACATCTTCGGTCTGCACGTAGCACAAACCAACTACCAATACCAAGTTATTCCAGTCCTGGCAGCCATCTGGATCTTAGCCTTCTTAGAGAAGCGCCTGCACAAGGTCCTGCCAAGCGCGGTTGACTTTACCTTCACCCCGCTTCTGTCAATCATGATCACTGGCTTCCTGACCTTCACCATCGTCGGGCCAGTGATGAAGACCGTTTCTGACTGGATCACCAACGGCTTCGTATGGCTGTACGACACTGCTGGCTTTGTCGGCATGGGTCTGTTCGGTCTTTGCTACTCAGCTATCGTTATGACTGGTTTGCACCAAAGCTTCCCGGCCATCGAAACTCAATTGCTGGCTGCCTTCGCTGCCGGCAAGGGCGCGGGCGACTTCATCTTCGTTGTTGCTTCCATGGCCAACGTTGCTCAAGGTGCCGCAACCTTCGCTATCTGGTTCTTGACTAAGAACGAAAAGATGAAGGGTCTGTCTTCATCAGCCGGTGTTTCTGCCCTCCTGGGTATCACCGAACCAGCCCTCTTCGGGGTTAACTTGAAGTACCGCTTCCCGTTCTTCTGCGCCTTGATCGGGTCCGGTGTTGCTTCAGCCCTTGCAGGTCTGCTGCACGTTGAAGCTGCATCCCTTGGTTCTGCCGGTTTCCTGGGCTTCTTGTCCATCTACCCAAAGACCATCCCAATGTACGTTGTATGTGAACTTGTTTCCTTCGCTATCGCCTTCGCCTTGACTTTCTTCTGGGGCAAGGGCCACTTAAAGGAAGAAGTTGCCAGCGTTGAAGGCGAATCCGGCGTCAGCGCTGAAACTGAAGTTCCAGCTGAACAACAAGTTGAAGCTGCCAAGACTGCTGGTCTGGAAGACGAAGTAGTTCTGGCACCTGTAGACGGCGTTTCTGAAGACCTGTCAGCCGTAAATGACGAAGTCTTCTCCCAAAAGCTCATGGGTAACGGGGCTGCCATCGTTCCTAGCGACGGCAATGTCTACGCTCCAGTTACCGGTACTGTTTCCGTTGCCTACAAGACTGGCCACGCTTACGGGCTTAAGTCTGACAACGGGGCTGAAGTCCTGATCCACATCGGTCTGGACACGGTTAACTTGAACGGCCAGCACTTTAAGTCCCTGGTCACTCAAGGCCAGCACATTGAAAAGGGTGAAAAGATCGGTGAAGTTGACCTGGATGCCGTCAAGGCTGCCGGCTACGACACCACTGTCATGGTTGTCATCACCAACACCCCTTCATACAACGAAGTAGACCGGGTTGAAGCAACTGACGTAAAGCACGGCGACAACTTGATTGCTTTAACTGCTCACTAATCAAAAACTATTACTACCATGAAGCAGCCCTGCCTGGGCTGCTTTTCCTTTTATTGAAAGCCTTATTTTGAATTTACATGAGATTTTTTCTTGCATCTTGGCAAGGACATGACTAAGATTTAAATTAAGCCAAATTAGAGAGAACTGTTTAGCACGGGGAGGAATTTAAGCATGACTTTACGAGTTGGTATTTTAACGAGCGGCGGCGACTGCCAGGCGCTCAACGCGACCATGCGGGGCCTGGCCAAGACCCTTTACAACTGTGTTGACGACGTGGAAATCATTGGTTTCAAGCGGGGCTACTACGGCTTGATGCATGAAGACTACGTCAAGATGAAGCCGCGGGACTTCTCCGGCATCATTAACGAAGGCGGGACGATTCTGGGCACTTCCCGCCAACCATTCAAGGAAATGCGGGTTATCGTTGACGGCTTTGACAAGGTCGCTGCCATGAAGAAGACCTACAAGAAGCTCAACCTGGACGCTTTGGCTGTTTTGGGCGGCAACGGGTCCCTTAAGTCAGCCAACATGCTGGCCCAAGAAGGCCTGAACGTGATCGGTCTGCCAAAGACCATCGACAACGACACTTGGGGCACCGACTACACCTTTGGTTTCCAAAGCGCCATTGACATTGCCACCAGATACCTGGACGACATCCACACTACTGCCCAAAGCCACTCCCGGGTCTTCGTCGTAGAAGTCATGGGTCACAAGGTTGGCCACATCACCCTGGCTGCTGGTCTGGCTGCCGGCAGCGACATCATCCTTTTGCCGGAAATTCCTTACGACATCAATGTCGTAGCTAAGAAGATCAAGCAACGGCAAAAGGCTGGCAAGGGCTTCACGGTTATTGCCGCCGCTGAAGGAGCAATTTCCAAGGAAGACGCTGCCCTGCCTAAGAAGAAGTACAAGGCTAAGGTAGCGGCTAGAAACGGCATCAGCGTGGTTAACGAAATCGCTGGCCAATTGCAAGAAGTTCTGCCAGACTCTGAAATCAGAACGGCGGTTATCGGCCACGCTCAACGGGGCGGCCGGCCAGATGCCTACGACCGGCAAATCTCAACCCGCTTCGGGATTGAAGGCGCCCGCCTCATCATGAACCGGTCCTTTGGCCGCCTGGTTGTCTTGAAGCAAGGCGAAGTCGACTCTATCGCCCTAGAAGACACTGCCGGCAAGCTCAAGTACGTTGACCCGAATGGCAAGACCGTCAGCAACGCCCGCCTCATGGGCGTCACCTTCGGGGACAAGTAAGAGCCTATAATTCTTAACAGCATACAAGCACAAAAAAGAAGCATCGCGTTAGCGGTGCTTCTTTCTTTGTTGTTAACTTCTCTGCTTTACTTCAGCAATTCGCTGATGGCGTCTTGGAAGCTTTCAGCTGCCTTTTCAGCAGTTTCGATGTCAGCCTTGTTGACGCCGACGTAAGCCTTGATTACTGGTTCAGTACCAGATGGGCGAAGGGCTACCCAAGTTTCGTCATCCAAGAAGTACTTCAAGACGTTTGACTTCGGGAAGCCAGTCAATGGAGTTTCTTCGCCGTTTTCGAGCGTAACTTGTTCTTGGTAGTCTTCGATCTTGACTACCTTGACGCCGTTGATTTCACTGAGGCGTTCTTCTCTCAGCTTGCTCATCAGTTCAGCCATCTTCTTTTGCCCGCCAATCCCTGGCATTTCAATTGCCCGGGTGATTTCGTAGGCAACGCCGTACTTCTTCCAGATTTCCTGCAGGCCGTCAAAGACAGTCATGCCCTTGGAAGCGTAGTAGCTGGCAACTTCAGCGAACATCAAGGCCCCTTGCATGGCGTCCTTGTCACGGGCGAAGGCTTGGAAGAGGTAGCCGTAGCTTTCTTCAAAGCCCATCAGGAACTTGCCGTCGCCTTCCTTGTTCATCCGGTCGACTTCTTCACCGATGTACTTGAAGCCAGTCAGAACTGACTTGGTCTTGATGCCGAAGTCCTTGGCAATCTTGAATGGCAAGGCACTGGATACGATTGAGGTAACGATTTCGTAATCCGGAGTCAGCTTGCCTGAGTCCTTCAAGTTTTGCAGAAGGTAGTAAGACATCAAAGTAGCGATTTGGTTCCCAGTCAAAACTTGGAAGTCGCCCTTGTCGGTTCTGACGCAGGCCCCCATCCGGTCAGCATCCGGGTCAGTAGCCACGATCATGTCAGCACCGATTTCGTTGGCCAGTTCCACGCCTGGGTTGAAGACGTCACGGAATTCCGGGTTAGGCTTCTTGCAAGTTGGGAATTCTGGGTCCACAATTGCTTGGCTTGGCACTGGAACGACGTTGCTGAAGCCGCCCCGTCTGAAGGCGCGGTCATAAAGCATCTTGCCCGTCCCGTGCAAAGGAGTGTAAACGATCTTCAGCTTGTCGGCGTTTTCCTTGATCATGTCCTTGTTGACATTGACCGTTTCCAGCTTAGCCAGGTAGGCTTCGTCGACGTCTTCACCGATCAATTGCAAAGTGCCTTCGGCACGCAGCTTCTTGACTGGAGCTGCCTTAACGCTGAAGATGTCTTCAACCTTTTGGGCGTAGGCAAAGAGGCGGTCGGCGTTTTCTGGCCCCATTTGGGCGCCATCTTCACCGTAAGCCTTGTAGCCGTTGTACTGCTTGGCGTTGTGGGAAGCAGTGATGTTGATCCCGGCAAAGGTGTGCAGGTAGCGGACAGCGAAGGACAGTTCCGGCGTTGGACGCAGGTCGTCAAAGAGGTAGACGTGAATGCCGTGAGCCCCCAAAACGCGGGCAGCGTGAGTTGCCAGTTCGCGTGAGTTGTAGCGTGAGTCAAAAGAAATTACCACGCCGCGCTTCTTGGCTTCTTCGCCGTTTTCGTCGATCAGGCGGGCCAGGCCTTCAGTTACCCGGCCGACCGTGAAGACGTTGATCCGGTTGGTCCCTGGTTCCAAGAGCCCCCGCATCCCGGCAGTACCGAAGTTGATGTCCTGGCCAAAGGCGTCTTCGACCCACTTGTCGTCACCACCTAATTCAGCCATTTGTTCAGCTAAATCTTCTGGCAAAGCAGCTTGTTTCCATTGTTCAAAAATTTCTTTTGCGTCCATTTATATATTCCTTTTTATTCTTTTTCATTCCTGTCCAGCTTAAATGTCTTCAACAGATAAGCCTTCTGAGCTATGCTTTCTTGATCCAGTATATCACTTACCAGCTCTCCAATCTTCTCTGGCAGGCAATATGTTTGAAATTCTCCCGCGTCCAGGATCATATCCTGGTCGGTCTTATTGTAGCAGTAAATGACCAGTTTCCTTTGGTTGAAGCGGACTAAAGCGTTGATGCCGTAAGCAATCTTGACATAGCCGACTTTCCCGTCGACCAAAGCCCGGTTTGCCCGCCGCCAGTGGGCCAGTTCCTTGACTTCTTTTTCCAAAAAGTCGCTTTCCTTGCCCCATGGGAAGTAGCGGCGGTTGTCCGGGTCCTTGTCCCCTTCCAGGCCGGCTTCATCCCCGTAATAGATGCAGGGAACGCCAGGCACGGCGAACAAGAGGCCAAAGGCCAGGGCCACCAGCTTCTCGTCTCCCCCCAAGACGGTCTTAATTCTGGCCGTGTCGTGGGTGCCGATGTTGTTCAGGCAGTTTTCCAGAAAGGCCTTAGGATAGTTCTCAACCAGCTTCTCCAGGTCATTCAAGGCGGCCACTTCTTCCGTTTCGTTATTGGCCTGCAAGAGCGAAACGATAAAGTTGCGGACCGGATAGTTCATGGTCCCGGTCAGGTTGTCCCCGGCCATGTAGGTCCGGAATTCACTGTTGACGAACTTGTGGGAGGCGTCTTCCCAGACTTCCCCGATCAAGACATGGCAGTCTTCGTTTTGCAGGCGCTCGCGGATTTCCCGCAAGAGCGGCATCGGAAGCTCGTCAGCCACGTCCAAACGCCAGCCATCGACATGCATCCGGGTCCACTTGGCTAAAACGCCATCGGGACCGCAGATGAAGTTCTGGTAGTCAGCATTGTTCTTGTTGACTTCTGGCAGGGTAGTTACCCCCCACCAGGACTGGTACTTGGTCGGGTAGTTGATGAAGTTGAACCAGGAGTAGTAAGGCCCTGTCTTGTCTGTGACCGCGCTCAAGAAGTACTTGCTGTCTGCCCCGACATGGTTGAAGACCCCGTCCAAGATCAAGGAAATTCTGTTTTTGTGCAGGTCCTTGATCAGGTTCTTAAAGTCTTCTTCAGTCCCCAGCATGGGGTCGATCTTCATGAAATCCTGGGTGTCATAGCGGTGGTTGCTGGAAGACTGGAAGATCGGGTTCAAATAGATGGCCGTCACTCCCAAATCTTTTAAATAGGGAATCTTTTGCCGGATACCTTCGAGGTTGCCGCCAAAAAAGTCCCAGCGGGCAATATCGCCATGCTCGTCCTTAATGTAGTAAGGACTGTCTTCCTTGGTCGCGTAGATGAAACTGTCCTTCTTGCGGCCCTGGATCTCCCCATGCGGGTTGCCGTTGTTGAAGCGGTCAGGAAAAATCTGGTAGACCACCCCCTGGGTGTACCAGGGAGCCTGCGGGACTGCCCGGTCATAGCAGGTCAGCTGGAAAGTCCGGATGTCCCGGCTATCCTGGGTAATCTCGCTTTCGCCAAAACCATCCTGGCTTCTTTGCAGGAAGTAGTACT
Source organism: Lactobacillus sp. (assembly GCF_051873315.1). GTDB lineage: Bacteria > Bacillota > Bacilli > Lactobacillales > Lactobacillaceae > Lactobacillus. Next base: position 11,457 of record NZ_JBJEES010000118.1, on the reverse strand, counting down.
GGTCATTTTGCTTGATATTGAAGTAGTAATAGTAGAGCCCGGAGCTGCTGATCTTGACGCTGGTCTCATACATCTTGCTTTCATCATTGTAAGTCAAGGGGTAGGCTACCGGCGACTCATTGTTTTTGGTCAGCCAGAGGGTAATCTCCTGGATCTCTTCATCGACTTCAACCGCCCACTTGACGCTGGTATTGGCCTGCGTGGCGCCAAAGGGCTGCTTGTATTTGGTGTCCCAAGAATTAAAAATAGCTCTCATCAGTCACTCTTACGCTTTTTCAGCGTCAAATTCCACCTTGTCCAGGTGCCAGATTTCACTGGCATAGCGTTCAATGGTCTTGTCAGCGTCAAAGCGTTCAGAGTGAGCGATGTTGACCAGGCTCATCTGGGCCCATTGCCGCTTGTTTGCCCAAACCTTTTCAACCAGCTTCTGGGCCTTCAAGTAGGCTTCAAAGTCGGCCAAAACCAGGAATTCCTCGTTGTCCTTCAAGAAGTCGTCGTAAAGGGCCCGGCCTTCGCTGACGCAGTCTGGAATAGTTCCGTCAATCAAAGCGTCAACCGTCTTCTTCATGACCGGGTCGCTTTCGTAAAGGTCGCGTGGGTGGTAGGAGTGGTTTGCGTAGTAGTTGTAAACTTCATCCTTGTCCAAGCCGAAGGCAAAAATGTTGTCGCTGCCGACCGCGTCCTTGATTTCGATGTTGGCCCCGTCCATAGTCGCCACCGTCAAAGCCCCGTTGGCCATCAGCTTCATGTTGCTGGTCCCGCTGGCTTCCTTGGTGGTCGTTGAGATCTGTTCACTGAGGTCAGCTGCCGGAATGATTTGTTCAGCCAGGGAAACATTGTAGTTTTCCAGGAAGACAACCTTCAGCTTGCCCTTGATGTCTGGGTCATTGTTAACCAGGTCAGCTACAGAGTTGATCACCTTGATGACCTGCTTGGCAAAGACATAGCTTGGGGCAGCGATGGCCCCAAAGATGACTACCCGCTTCGGATGGTCGATGCCGGCCTTGAGGTCTTGGTAGAGCTTCAGAACGTGGAGCAGCTTCAAGGTTTGCCGCTTGTAGGCGTGCAGACGCTTGACCTGAACGTCAAAGATGGCTTCAGGGTCAACCACGATGCCGGTCTTGGCCTTGATGACCTTGGCCAGCTTCTTCTTGTTGGCCAGCTTGATTTCCTGCAGGCTGGTCAAGGTTGCGGTGTCGTGATAGAACTTTTCAAACTTCAGCATTTCCTTGCTGTCAAAGCGCCAGTCGGTCCCAATGGTCTTGTCCAAAAGCTTGGCCAAATCCGGGTTGGCGATTTGAATCCAGCGGCGCAGGGTGATCCCGTTGGTCTTGTTGTTGAAGCGGTCTGGGTAGAGCTGGTAGAAGTCGCGCAAAACTTCGGTTTCCAATAGCTGGGTGTGCAGGGCAGCAACCCCGTTGACTGAGTGGGAACCGATGATGGCCAGGTGGGCCATGTGGACTTGCCCGTTCTTGACGATTCTGGTTCTTTCAATCACGTCGCCGGAAACCTTGCCTTCCAGGCCAGCCACGTAGCGGCGGTCGATTTCCTTAACGATGTCAAAGAGCCGCGGCAAAAGCTGACTGAACATGCCTACGTCCCACTTTTCCATGGCTTCAGCCATGATGGTGTGGTTGGTATAGCTCATCACTTGGACAGTAATTTCCCAGGCCTTGTCCCAGTCCATCCGGTATCTGTCGACCAAAAGGCGCATCATTTCAGCCACGCACATGGCCGGGTGAGTGTCATTGATGTGAACGGCAACGTACTTCGGCAAGTCAGGCAGGCCTTCTTCGCCATAGTCCTTCACAAAGTTGTTCAAGATGCTCTGCAAGCCGGCGGAAACAAAGAAGTATTCCTGCTTCAGCCGCAAAAGGCGGCCATCATAGCTGGAGTCATCCGGGTAAAGGATGGAAGTCAAGTCTTCCACCTTCCGCCGGTCAGCGATTGACGGGTACTTCAATTCGTCTTCCGGGGCAATTTCCGCGTCCCACAGACGAAGGGTGTTAGCCACCCCGTTGTGGTAGCCGACCATGGCCACGTCATATGGCACAGCCCGGACGACAGTAGCGCCTTCGTATTGCGGAGTCAGCCAGCCGTGGTCATCAACCATGTTAACGCGGCCGCCGAACTTAACCAGGACAGACTTGCTTTCCCGGCGCACTTCCCAGTAGTCCCCCTGCTTCAGCCAGTCATTTGGCAGTTCCTTTTGGTAGCCGTTGACAAACTTTTGCTTAAAGAGGCCGTACTTGTAGCGCAGGCCGTTCCCGTTGCCGGCATAGCCGGTTGAAGCCAAAGAGTCCATAAAGGCGGCAGCCAGCCGGCCCAAGCCCCCATTACCCAGAGCCATGTCTGGTTCAACAGCGGCGATATCATCCAGGTCAATCCCTAAGTCAGCCAAAGCTTCCTTAGCCGTGTCCAGCCAGCCCAGGTTCAAAAGGTTGCTCTTTAAAAGAGTCCCTGGCAAAAATTCAATGGAGAAGTAGTAAGTCTGCTTGTGGCCATTGGCGCTTTCCGCGATCCGGGTTCTGCGCCACTTGCTGGAGTAGCCGTCACGGACCATTGAAGCCAAAGCAGCAAAGATGTCTTCCTTAGAAGCTTCTTCCACGCTTTCTTCAAAGTGCCGGTCCAGCTTGCTTGCTAATCTTTCCTTGAATTCTTCAGGAGTAATCTCCCGCAAATTGCTGTTTGCGACTGATACTTTACTTGATTTCATGCTCATCTTCCTCATCATTTTCGACTATCCCAGTAATTCACCGTACATCCATTGGTACTTGCTTGCTGAGTTCTTCCAGGAGAAGTCAGACCGCATGGCAGTTCTTTGTGCCTTGGCCCACTTGTCCTTTTCATGGTAAAGTTCCAGCATCTTCTTGATGGCTTCAACCATTTGGTAGCCGCTGAATTCGCGGAAGCCAAAGCCGGTGCCTTCGTTCTTGGTCTTGTCGTAAACCCAGACCGTGTCGGCCAAACCGCCGATTTGGTGAACGATTGGCAAGGTCCCGTAGCGCAGGCTGATCAATTGTGACAAGCCGCATGGTTCAAAGGCGGATGGCATCAAGAAGGAGTCGGCCCCAGCGTAGATCTTTTGCGCCAGGTTGACGTCAAAGGCCAGGATCAGCTTGAACTTGTCCGGGTAGCGGCTGGCAATGTCGCTTAAGGCATGTTCGTAGTACTGGTCTCCGCTGCCCAAGATAACTACTTGCAAGTCAAACTGGAGAATGTTATCCAGTTCTTCCAAAAGCAGCTGGCAGCCCTTTTGAGCAGTGAGGCGGCTGACCATCCCGATAACCGGGGTGGTTGGCGCTACCGGCAGGCCAACCTGCTTTTGCAGGTCAGTCTTGTCGCGGCGCTTGTGCTTCAGGTGGTTGACGTCGTAGCGGACCTTGATGACCGGGTCAGTAGCCGGGTTGTACTTTTCAAAGTCAATCCCGTTCAAGATGCCGACCAGCTTAAAGTTGACTGACCGCAAGATGCCGTCTAAGCCTTGGCCGAATTCTGGCGTTTGGATTTCTTCAGCATAGGATGGGCTGACCGTGGTTACCCGGTCGGCGTACAAGATCCCGGTCTTCATCCAGTTGACGTCATTGTTGAAGCGGACGGTCCCGTTGTCAAACCATTCATAGCCCAGGCCGAAGAAGTTCGGCAGGGTCTTGGCATCGTACTTGCCTTGGAATTCCAGGTTGTGGATGGTCAAGACAGTCTTGATGCCGCGGTAGGCGTCCACGAAGCCCCACTTTTCTCTGAGCAGGAATGGAATGAAGGAAGTGTGGTAGTCGTTGCAGTGCAGGATGTTCGGCACGAAGTTGAAGCGCTCCATCATCATGATCACGGCCTGCTGGAAGAAGGCGTAGCGTTCGCCATCGTCGTAGTAGCCGTAGATGCCTGGCCGCTTGAAGTAGTATTCGTTGTCGATGAAGAAGTACTTGACCCCGTTCATTTCCAGGGTGAAGATCCCGCAGTATTGGTTCCGCCAGCCAACTGGAACATAGAAGTTGCCTTGGTATTCCAGCTTTTCGCGGTATTCCTGCGGCATGTCCTGGTAAAGAGGCAAAGCCACGCCGACTTCATCGCCGTCCTTGGCCAATTGGTTGGGCAAAGAGCCCAAGACGTCGCCTAAACCGCCAGTCTTAAAGAAGGGCGCACATTCGGCCCCGACAAATAAAACTCTCACGTTTTTTCCTCCCGATTAATCCAGTACAAAGTCCTTGCTGATGACGCTGCCCTTCTTGATGACAACAGGGCTGTCAGGCTTACCCTTGACGGTCACGCCCTTTTCAATCACCACATTCTTGTCCAGGATGGCGTATTCAACGTCAGATCCGCTCTTGAGCTTGCAGTTGGCCATGATTACGGAATTCTTGGCAACAGAATCCTTAGCAAAGTTTACTCTTCTGGAAACGACGCTGTTCTTGACTTCACCCTTGACCGTGCAACCAGTGGCAATCAAAGTGTTCTTGACGTCAGATTCCTTGTCGTAGTAAGTGCCGACTTCGTTTCTGATCCGGGTGATGATCTTTTGATTGCCGTAAAGCAGGGAGTCGCGCTTGTCCTTTTCCAGCATGTCCAAGTTGGCCTCGTAGTAGCTGGAAATGTCGTGGATGTTGCGCAGGTAGCCGGTGTATTCGTAAGCGTTGGCCTTTTCCTTAACAGTCAAGGCTGCCAGACGTTCCGCAACGTCATAGGAAGCCCCGCTCTTTTGGGCCTTTTCCAGTTCGTGAATCAGCCAGTCAGTGTTCATGACATAAACATTAGCTGACAGGTTAACCGGACCTTCACCAGTCAATTCGATGGCTTCTCTTTGTTCAATGACGATATTGTCATCACTTAAGACAAAGGTGTGGTCATCTGGCGCAATGTCTTTTTGGTCAACCCGCTTGAAAACAGGGGTAATCCGGTTTTCGTTTGATTGGTGGAAGTGGAGGATAGCCTTGAGGTCAAAGTTAGCCGCCATCTTATTGCCGATGAAAACAGTGTATGGCATCTTGCAGGTCTTAAGGAAGAGGATCAAGTCATCAAAGTAGTTTTCCCCTCTTGACCGCCGCCGCATCAAGTTCTGGTAGAAGTCCAGGTATTCGTAAGAGCCGATCGTGTCCAAGCCCCATTCCTTGCCCCCGCCCAGGTGGTCCAGGTAAGAACGGACCTTTTCCTGGCTGATCAAGGTGTAGACGTGGTTGATATCGGCGTTGACGATGCTGGAGAGGGCAAAGTCCATCAAGCGGTACTTGCCGGCAAAGTAAAGAGTTGACAGGGCTCTTTCATCGGTCAGCGGCTTCAGCTGGCTGTATTCGTGCTGGTTGCTGAAGATTGCACACATCTTACTTGTTTTCATTTGGTAACACTCCAATCTTTTCCTTGTTGCCGACTACGGCAATTTCCCCATTTTCTTCACCAACGACAGAATTGCTGCCGATCACGGCGCCTTCACCAACGATAGCCTTGGTGATCTTGACGTTCTTGCCGATCTTGGCGCCCGGCATGATGACTGAGTCAACAATCTCGCTGCCGCGCTGGACGTCAACGTTGGCTGAGATGATTGAGTGCTTGATCGTCCCGTCAATGTAGCAGCCGTCAACGATCATGGAGTCAGTAACTTCGGCGTTTTCCGTAATCATTTGCGGAGCGTCAATGGTGTTCTTGGAGTAGATCCGCCAGCTGCGGTCGTCCAGGGCCAGACCGTCAGAGCCGTCCAGGAATTCCATGTTGGCTTGCCAGAGAGAGTCGATGGTGCCGACGTCCTTCCAGTAGCCTGAAAACTGGTAAGAGAAGACTCTTTCGTCGCTCTTCAGGTAGTAAGGGATGACGTCCTTGCCGAAGTCGACCATGTCATCGGCAGTCGCAAAGCCCGCGGTCAAAACGTCGCGCAGCCGCTTCCAGTTGAAGATGTAGATCCCCATTGAAGCGTGGTTGCTCTTTGGCTCAGCTGGCTTTTCTTCGAATTCGATGATCCGGCCGCTGGAGTCGGTGTTCATGATCCCGAAACGCGGCGCTTCTTCCCAAGGCACGTCGATAACAGCAACAGTCAAAGAAGCGTGGTTCTTTTCATGTTCTTCCAGCATGTCGGCGTAGTCCATCTTGTAGATGTGGTCACCGGACAGGATCAAGACGTATTCTGGGTCCTGGCTGTCGATGTAGTCGATGTTTTGGTAGATGGCGTGGGCGGTCCCTTCAAACCACTTGCTGCCGCCGTTGTCCGTGTATGGCTGCAGGATAGTGGCGCTGGAGTTCAAGCCGTCCAGCCCCCAGCTGGAACCGTTGCCGATGTGGTTGTTCAGCCGCAGTGGTTCATATTGGGTGATGATGCCGACATTGCGCACGCCGGAGTTGGCGCAATTGCTCAGCGGAAAGTCGATGATCCGGTAGCGGCCGCCGAATGGCACGGCCGGCTTAGCTTGATTGGCGGTCAGTTTGCCCAGCCGGGTCCCCTTGCCCCCGGCTAAAATTAAACCTAGCATTTTTGTACTCATGGTAAAAAATCCTTCCCTACTTAATCTTTTATCTTTAATCTTTTATCACATTACATCAACGTTTCTTCGAACGCTTTCTCTTGATCGTTACCTGGTCAGGCTTGATGATCATGGCACTGAAGCCTGGCAGGTCAACAGAAATCTGGTAGTCGAAATCCTTGAATTTCTCCTCTGTGGTAGCCATTTCCTGTGGTTTCGCGGTCCAGTCGCCGCCAAATTCACTGCGTGAGCTGTTGAGGACCTCCTTATAGGTCCCTGGGTAAGGCACGCCGACTTTAAAGCTGTCACGCTGAACCGGCGTGAAGTTGAGCAGAACGATCAGGAAATCATGCCGCACCTTTCCTTGTCTGATGAAGGAAAGGACGGACTGGTCGCGGTTGTCCGCGTCAATGATTTGGACTGACCGGTCTTCCTGTTCCAATTGCCACAAAGCCGGTTCATTCAAGTAAAAGTGGTTCAATTCCCGGTTGAACTTGAGCATCTTGGCGTTTAATTCATCACTTAAAGAAGACCACTCCAAGCCTTCTTGGTAACGCCATTCCAGATACTGGCCGAATTCCCCGCCCATGAAGAGCAATTTCTTGCCCGGGTAGGTCATCAGCATGGTGTTCAAGTTCCGCAGCTGAGCAAACTGGTCTGGCCGGGCACCGAACATCTTGTTCATCAAGCTGCGCTTGCCGTGGACGACTTCGTCATGCGACAGCGGCAAGATGAAGTTCTCACTCATCCGGTACATGAATGAGAAAGTAGACAAGTCAAAATTGTCTTTGCGGAAGTAAGGGTCCATGGAATAGAAGCGGAGCTCATCATTCATCCAGCCCATATTCCACTTGTAGTCAAAGCCCAGACCCCCGTCTTCGACCCGGCCGGTGATCTTGACTTGGGAAGAACTTTCTTCCGCGATCAAGATTCTTTCCGGGTGCATCCCCTTGATCGTCTTGTTGAACTTGTGCAGGAACTCAATCCCTTCAATATTGCGGTTGCCGCCGTACTGGTCAGGCTTCCACTCGCCCGGTCCCCGGTCATAGTCGCGGTAAAGCATGTTGGACACCGCGTCAACTCTGAGCCCGTCCAGATGGTAGTATTCCAGCCAGAAGAGGGCGCTTGACAAGAGGAAGGACTGCACTTGCGGCTTGCCCAGGTCAAAGTTCAAGGCGCCCCAGCCCTTGTTCTGGGCCCGCCAGCCTTCTTCAAATTCGTAGCAAGGTGTCCCGTCGTAGTAGGCCAAAGCATCGTTGTTAATGCAGAAGTGGCCTGGCACCCAGTCAGCCAGAACACCGATGTTTTCCTTGTGGCAGGCTTCCACGAAATCCTGCAGATCCCGCGGCTCTCCGTAAGCCCGCTCCAAGGCAAAGTAGCCGGTGGTCTGGTAGCCCCAGGAAGCATCCAGCGGGTGGGCAGTCAAAGGCAAGAATTCAATGTAGTTAAAGCCCTGTTCCTTAACGTAGGGAATCAATTCCTTTTGCAAGTCGCGCAAGGTATAAAGACTGCCGTCCTCATGCTGCTTCCAGGAGCTGGCATGCACTTCATAGATGTTGATTGGCCGGGCAAAGTGGTTTGACCGCTTGTGCCAGCCAAACCAAGCCCCGTCAGTCCACCGCTTTTCCGGCAAGTTGCTTACCACGGTAGCATTGCCTGGCCGGTGTTCATATTCCAAGGCCATCGGGTCAAATTTCATGACCTCTTCCCCGCCTGCTTGCTTGACTAAGAATTTGTAAAGCTGGCCAGGCTGGGCACGGTCAGTTTCAATAGACCAAACTCCATAAGCGTTTTGCCGCATGGGCAGGTCTTTCTCCCAATTGTTGAAATCGCCGACCAGCCAGACTTGCTGTGCTTTAGGCGCCCAGACGCGAAAGGCATAGCCATTTCCAGCCGCGTGACAGCCAAGATAATTTTGCAGATAAAATTCATTGCCAGCGGCAAAGTTCTGTAAATGTTGCTCCAGCTCGTCCATTTCTTACCTCACTTCCTATAAAAACATCACCATTTATTCATAAAGACATCAAATCATTTTCGCGTCAACGCTGTAAGCGTTTTTCGCCTACTTACATTATAAGCCTTTTTTGGTATTTTTCAGTATAAAAAATGACATTTCTCAAAAAAACGTTTTCTTTCTGCCAAAACTAGATTCTATCTAGCTTCACGCTTATTTTTTGGTCGAAAAATCGAACGATTCGAGCAGCTTATAAAGTGTGTAGTTTTACAAATAAATGATACCATATTCTTATTTTGCTTTCATTTGATTGCTAAAACAATTTAAAGCGCTTTCTATATTGTGAATATTATGTTCTTTGCCATTTAAAGGCTGGGTCTTTTTCATATACTTGTATCGTATTTCTTTTTTCTAAAATTATTACATTCTTTCAATACTGTTTCAACAAGGATTTTGTACATTCCGAATCTGATAAACAAATAACGAGCGCCAGTAAGGGATATAAAATGAAAAGCCGCCGGCTAAGGCCGGCAGCTTTGTTAATCATTTAGTTATTAAGTCCCTGGTAGACCATTTTCCCAATCCAAAATAGGATGAATAACCAGAAAATAATAATCGGCAAGGCATAGTACCATTTCTTCGGTTTTCCGCTCTCCCACATCCCCTGGCTCTTGTCCAGACAGTCCTGCCAGACGTCCTCGGTAATCAACTTGATGGTCAAAGCAGCCAGAAGAGGCAGGATTAAAAGATCGTCTAAATAACCAATTACCGGGATAAAATCAGGGATTAGGTCGACGGGTGACAAGGCATAGGCCACGGTCAAGAAGGCAAGGAGCTTGGCCAGCCAGGAGGTTCGTCGGTCTTTAAGGGCGAGAAAGAGGGCCGGGAGTTCAACTTTGACTCTGGCGGCCAGGGCTTGGAGCTTTTTCTTCATGATATCCTTTCGCTTTAATGTTCAGCCTGCTTGATCTGATCACCCAAGCTGGCGAGGTCAAAATCGGCCTGCATGAAGTCGGCGTTGCTAGTTGGCAGGTGGAGGTTAAAGTCACTAAAAGGCGTAAGGCTGAGCTCGCCTTCAGCCAGCTCTAGGTCCAGAACGTGCCCGCCTAAGGCATGGTCGCCACTTAAATAGTGGAGGTGGAAACCACTGGAAGCAATCCCCTGGTAGAGGTCGGGAGCGTAGTAACCGATTAAGGTGCCAGTCGTGTTTTTACCTTCAAAGATGGCCTGCTGGTCAGCAACTTCAGTTAAGCCTGGGTATGGCTTTTCCTGCTTGAAGACGGTCCGGGTCTTCATTTTGGCAAAAGTGCCAGTGAGTTTAACGGCATAGAAGATATTGTTCATCCCCTGCCCTTTCAGATAGGCTTCAAGTTCTGGCAAAGATAAGCCACTTACCTTTTGGCCAGGAGTTTTCTGGTCAAAGTGGACGCAGGCAAAGGGCGTTTTGATGTTGCCGGACAGGGCTTCGACGGTCCCGTCCCGGCGGATGGTATAGGCTGTGCCGTCAAGGATGACCATTTCACCGTCCAGGCCGCTGCAGGTGCCGATTCCGCTATCGCCATGATTCAGTAATTCTTCGAGAGACATGGTCCCGTCAAAGAGGCCAGCGACCAGCATAGCTAATGTGCCGTGCTGGAAAAGTTTTGCTTCCTTGCTCATTTTTCCTCCTAAAAACTAGTAATCAAGTTCGCCGGCATGGTGAATCTGCTGGCGGTGCTTCAAGTTAAAGCCAAGGGCCTCCAGGGCGTGGCTATTCTGCTGGTAGGTCAAGGCGAAGAGGTCGATCAAGCCAGCGTCAGTGTTCAGCTCGTAGACGAAGGCAGATTCGTTCTCGGGGATAAAGAGGGACTGGCGGCTTTCCAGAGTGTCGTCTTCTGAGAAAGAATAGTCATCAATGACACCCTGCAGAAGCAGGCAAGGTCCATCTTTTCTGCAGCCAGCAGGGATCGCCTGGTAGACCGCGTCTTGGTTGCGGCGATTGTAAATGACGTCGACGTCAAAGTTTTCCCGGAGGTCAGCGCTATCGATAAAGAAGCGGTGCATCTGCCGGGCCTGCTGGTAAAAGGAGCGCCAGAAGGCAGCTTTTTCCTCTCCGCTTAAGCCAGCAAGTCTTTCAGAGATGCTGTAGCTCAGGATTTCGCTAGGATCAATCTCCAGGTCTTCCAGGTAGTCGTTGTCGTATTCATTGTTGTAGTCAGTCATTTTTATCACCCCGCCTTTCTTAAATTACATAGTTATGCTTTAAAGCTCTTTTGTCAATCCTAAATATGTTAAGCCTGCGAAAAAACAGGAAAAAGACGAAAAAAGACGTGACCTGTTAAAAAACAGAATCACGTCTTGAAAAGCAGTTAGCTTTTTTAAAGAAAGAGATTAATTCTTGCGTTTCTTGTCGATAGCGAGGCCGAGCAGAGCGGTCAAGGCCATTACGCCGAGGCCGAGGACTGACAGAGCACGGGACTTGTCAGTTGCTTCACCGGTCTGCGGCAGTTTGGCTTGCGCGTTTTGCTTCAGACTAGCAGTTTGCTTGCTTGAGCCAGTTGAGAAGGCAGTAGCGTTCGGAGTAGCTGGAGCGGTCTTGCCCTTCTTGCCTGGCAGGGTTGGACTGTTTGGACCAGTTGGCGCGGATGGAGCCCCCTTCTTGCCCGGCTTGTTCTTGCTTGGCTTAGACGGAGTCACGCTCTTAGTGTAAGGAACAGGAGTATCCTTGGTTGGGTCTTCCGGAGTTACCTTTGAAACGTCAGTCGTGTAGCCTAAGACATCTGGCGTTGGTTCATTTGGAAGCACCTTGGATGGATCGCTTGGATCGTTCTTGTAGCTTGGAGTTTCAGCACCTGGAATTGGGTTGCCGTCCTTGTCTACTGGAACAATCTTACCGATCTTCTTGTAGGTGAAGACGGCGGTCTTGTCGCTGTCACCAAAAGTACCAGTCGTGTCAGTCGTCTTGACCAATACGTAGCCAGTGATTACCTTGGCATCCTTAGTTACATCATACTTGTCACCGGACTTGTAGTCAGTGCCCTTGGATACGCTAGATTCAAGATCATTGCCGTTTTCGTCCAC
>NZ_JBJEES010000117.1:0-6488 GCF_051873315.1 Lactobacillus sp. | reverse complement strand
GAACCCCATGCTGCTTCTGGAAAATTCCTATGTCCACAACCACTTGGCCTTTACCCATGCCGCCGTGGCCAAGCTGCTGCTCCAGTACGTGCCGGACGCGGAAGTCGTGACCTGTCCCAGCAAGTACCTGGCCTACCAGGAATACCGCCGGCGGGGGCAGTACGTTTTGACCAATGAGCAGAACGTGACCCTGCGGCCTTTTGAAAAAGTCCTCGCCCGGATCGAAATTCCCATGGTCTGGTGCGTCTACCAGATTAAGTAGTAAAATTTAGCAAAAATAAAAAGACAGAAAACAGAAAGAACAAAGCATGAAAGAATTAGCGATGGCCCCAAATGGCCTCTCTGGCCAGTTAACCGTTCCTGGCGACAAAAGCATTTCCCACCGGGCCGTGATGCTGGGAGCGTTAGCCAAAGGTGAGACAAGGATCAAGCACTTTTTGCCCGGCCAGGACTGCTTGACCACAGTCAAGGCCTTCCGAGACCTGGGGGTAAGAATTGACCGGGAAGGGGAAAAACTAGTCGTTTACGGGCAAGGCTTAAGGGGGCTCAATCCAGCGAATAAAGCTTTAGATATGGGCAATTCCGGCACGACGACTCGCCTTTTAATGGGGATTTTGGCCGGCAGCTTTTTTGCCAGCCAATTGATCGGGGATGCCTCTTTAAGCAAGCGGCCGATGAAGCGGGTCAGCCAGCCCTTGGCTAAGTTCGGGGCAGAGATTGCCTTGAGTCCGGCCGGGACCTTGCCGGCCACGGTCAAGGGGCAGAAGCTGCATGGGGCAGAAATCCAGCTGGAAGTCGCCAGCGCCCAGGTCAAAAGCGCGGCCATCTTCGCGGCGCTGGCAGCAGATAGCCCGTCAACCATCATTGAAAAGCTGCCAACTAGAAACCACACTGAAATCATGCTGCAGCAGTTTGGCGCTGATATAAGAACAGAGGCGGACAACTTGACCATCCATGTCCAGCCCGGCCAAGAATTGACCGGCCAGGAAGTAGAAGTGCCCGGCGACATGTCTTCAGCCGCTTTTTGGCTGACGGCCGGGGCCATCGTGCCAAATTCAAAAGTTACTTTAACCCGCGTCAACCTCAACCCGACCAGAACGGGGATCGTCAAGGTCTTAGAGCAGATGGGGGCAAAAATTGCCATCGAACAAGTGCCAAGCAAGGGAGAAGAATTGGGTAATCTAACGATTGAGACCAGCCAGCTGGTTCCAGTCAAGCTGACGGCGGAAGATATTCCGGCTGTCATCGATGAACTGCCCCTGGTGGCGCTCCTGGCGGCATGCGCTGACGGAACTAGCGAGATCCGGGGAGCAGAGGAGCTCAGAGTCAAGGAGACTGACCGGATCAAGACGGTCAGCCAGGAATTGGGCAAACTGGGCGTGGAAATCACTGAACTGCCGGATGGGATGATCATCAAGGGCCGGAAAAACTGGCAGGTCAAAGATGCTACCTTGGACAGCCACGGAGACCACCGGCTGGGGATGATGGCAGCCATCGCAGCTTTAAAGAGCAAGCAGGTACTTAAGCTGGCTAATGAAGGCAGCATCTCCGTGTCTTACCCGGGCTTTTTCAGTGACTTGGAGAAGCTGGTTAGGTAAGCAATAGGCATCAAGCAAAAGCTAAAACAGAAGGAAAAAAGCAATGACGACAGTGTTTATCAAGGGCCTGGGACTGATTGGCAGCTCCCTGGCCCGGGCAATCAGAGAGGGGCATCCAGACTACCGGATTTTGGCCTCTGACCCCGATCCTAAAACCCAGGAATACGCCTTAAGCCAGCAATTGGCCGATCAGATGCTGCCAGGCTTAGCAGGGGCAGAAGGGGCGGACTACATCATTTTGGCCGGCCCGGTTGACGCCATAAAGGCCGATATCAGGCAATTGAGCCAGATGGAGCTGAAAAAGGGAGTCCTGGTAACTGACGTCGGCTCAGTCAAGCAGGCAATTGTCGACCAAGCACAGGCTTTAAGCCAAAAAGGAATCGACTTTATTGCCGGCCACCCCATGGCCGGGTCGCACAAGACTGGGGCTTGGGCAGGTCGGGCCTTGCTCTTTGAGAATGCTTTTTACTTCTTGATTCCTGCAAGTCAAGCAGCAGAAAAGAGGCTGCTTGAATTAGAAGACCTGCTTAAAGCCACTAGAGTGAAATGGCTGCAGCTGACGGCAGAAGAACATGACAAGATTGTGGCGCAAATCAGCCACCTGCCGCACATCATCGCTGCCGGTCTGGTCAACCAGACTGAAGAGACTTTTGCTGGCCAGCCGCTGGGAACCAGGCTGGCTGCCGGGGGCTTTAAGTCCATCACCAGAATTGCTTCATCAGATCCGACCATGTGGAGCCAGATTCTTTTGAACAATTCAGAGGACATTTTAAAGCAGCTGGCTGAATTTCAAGCTGAGCTCAAGAAAGTGGCCAGGGAAATTGAAGCAGGAGATAAGGCTGCCCTTTACGACTTTTTCCAAAAGGCCAAAATCAGCCGGGACAAGCTGGGGCCAGACCAGGTCGGAGCAGCGCCAGGTCACTACGACCTCTTCGTCAATATTCCCGACCAAGTTGGCGCTTTAGCCGACGTGACCCGCCTGCTGGCAGAAGCCGGCATCAGCATCGTCAGCCTGCAGATTTTGGAAATCAGAGAAGAAATCGACGGGGTCCTGCAATTGACCTTTGCCAGAGAGGCAGACCGCCAGCAGGCCAAGGAAATCCTGGCCGCTTATGAGCTGAAAAAGTAGTAGCGAAGCAAACAAAAAAGACCCGATTCAAATGAATCGAGTCTTTTTTATCATCTAATCGTCAGCTCTCATTAGTTTGAGCTTGATGATGAGCTAGATGATGATGAAGTGCCAAGGTAGTTAGCCAGCAGGTTCTTGTCCTTGAGGTCCTTGTCCTTGATGTTGACGTTGGCCTTCTTCAGAACCTTGCTGATGATCTTGGTCATAGTGTTGGAGTCAGCTGCCCACTTAGCGTAGAGCTGCTTGTCGATGAACTTCTTGTTCTTAGTGTATGAGCCCTTTTCAGTGGTCTTCAAAACCTTGATGACTTCGTAGCCGGATGAAGTCTTAACTGGCGTGGTAGTGTATTCGCCTTCCTTAAGCTTCCAAACAGCTGACTTGAAAGTGCTGCTCAAGCTGGTGTCAGTTGAGTCGAAGGCTGACAGCTTGCCGGCCTTGTTCTTGGTAGCAGTGTCAGTTGAGTACTTCTTAGCCAGAGTAGCAAAGCTGGTGCCGCTCTTCAGCTTCTTGATGACAGTTTCAGCAGTTGACTTCTTGGCAACTACGATGTGCTGAACAGTGGTCTTGGTGTGGTAGCTCTTCCACCAGTTCTTTTCTTGCGTGGTGGTTGGCTTCTTCAAGTCCTTCAAAGCAGCAACTGAGTACAAGTTGGTAGCCAGGTTTTGCTTGAATGACTTGGTAGTCAAGCCGCTGTAGCTCAAAACAGTGCTGAAGCTTGAGCCGTATTGCTTCTTGTACTTGTTGTATTCGGCGTCGATCTTCTTTGAAGATACCTTGTCACCGTATTGGGCCTTCAGCGTGCGGTAGATGATCAGGCTGACCAAAGTTGATTGGCCGGCTGAAGTGTCCTTCATAGCTTCGTAGTATTCGTCCTGAGTGATCTTGCCACCCTTGTAGTTAACTACAGTAGCTGAGCTGCTTGAGCAAGCGGCAGTGGACAGACCGATAGCTGCGGCACCTGCCAAAACGGCGATTTTCTTCAAATGTTTTTTCATAAAATTAAATCTCCACATCCTTCATACGTACTGGTTACTAATATAACATATTTTTCCAGCTATAGAGTTCCTGGAGGCAAAGTTCATGAAAAAATCCGCCTTTCTTAGGAATTTCTTTACCTGCTCTTACCGCTTCCAGTTCCAAGGATCCTGGTGCCAAGCCAACAATTCCTTATATTGTTCTTCGCTGACCGTTTCGGCAATTTCCTGTTCAATCAGTTCCCGGTAGTTCAAAAGCGGGGCAAACTTGGTGTCGGCCTTCTTGAAGTTTTCGTCAGCGTCTGGCAAAAGGTAGGTGAAGATTGAGCTGACCCCGTCAACGTGAGCGCCGGTGTCCTTGACTGCTTGAACGGCAGATAAAACGCTGCCGCCAGTTGAAATGAGGTCGTCGATCAAAACGATGTGGTCGTCCATGGACAGGCGGCCTTCGATTTGCCGGCCCTGGCCGTGGTCCTTTGGCTTGGAGCGGACGTAAACCATTGGCAGGTTCAAGACTTGAGCAACCCAGGCTGCGTGCGGGATGCCGGCAGTAGCGACACCGCCGATGACCGTAACTTCCGGGAATTCCTTCTTGATCAAGGCTGCCAGGTTTTCAGCGATTGCTTGCCGCAGTTCCGGGAAGGAAATGGTCTGCCGCAGGTCAGTGTAGATCGGGGAGTGCATCCCGCTGGCGTAGACAAAGTCCTTGTCTGGAGAAATAGTCACAATCTTCTTGTCGATCAGCTGGCGGATAATTTCGTTATTTTGCATCGTTCTTGCTCCAATCCTTTAAAATCTCTTCATATGCTTTTTGCGGGTCAGCGGCTTGAGTGATTGGCCGGCCGACAACGATGGCGGTTGACCCGTTTTCTCTAGCCTGGGCTGGGGTGGCCACCCGGGCCTGGTCGTCTTTTTGGTAGCTCTTTGGCCGGATGCCCGGAGTGACGAACATAAAGTCGTCGCTGAATTCGCTCTTCATCGCCTTGACTTCCAGTGGTGAGCAGATGATCCCGTCAGCCCCGGCTTCCTGGGCCTGGTGGGCCAGGCTCTTTACTTCGTCAGCCAGGCTGAGTGAGCAGTGCTGTTCATTCTTCAAGACTTCTTCAGAGATTGAAGTCAGTTCAGTCACGGCCAAAAGCTTTGGCACCGGCTTGCCGGCCGGGGTGCCTTCGATCAAGCCTTCTTTAGCGGCCTGGATCATCTGCTTGCCGCCCAAGGCGTGGACAGTCGTGCAGTAGACGCCCAAGGCAGCCAGCTGGTGGGCCGTCCGCTTGACGGTGTTGGGAATGTCGTGCAGCTTGAGGTCAAGGAAGATCTGGTAGCCCTTGGCGGACAGATCACGGACGATTTCCGGCCCGTACTGGTAGAACATTTCCATCCCCAGCTTGACGTGCAGGCCCTGCTTGTCTTTCAGCTGGTTGAGGAACAGCCACATTTTCTCCTGATCATCATAGTCCAAAGCGATAAATAACGGTTTGTTCATTGCGACTCCTTAAAATAACAGCGTACGACCGCAAAAGAAAAGCCCGCCAGAGTCTACAGAGACCCCAGGCGGGCAGAATGCGTGCATACCAAAAAGATTGTGGTGCTTGTGGTCTCTCTGTACCAATTAAAGCTCAGTTAACAAAAGACTATCACGAACTTTTTGAAAAATCAAGGGTCAGGCCAGCTTGCCTTTTTTATTTTTTTGTAGGATAATTTTGGCGAATTGAAAAGTTAAAGAAGTCACATGAAGTCACACGGGAGGAAAAATGACCGCAGAAGTTAATTTGGCTGTTGAACTGCCAGGCTTGAAGCTGAAGAATCCGGTAATGCCGGCGAGTGGGACCTTTGCCTTTGGCGACTTGCCAGAGAATTTCGACTGGGATGAGATGGGGGCAATTGTCTTAAAGACTGCTACCCGCCATGCCCGGACTGGCAACCCGCAGCCGCAGATTGCCTTGCTAGAAGACGGGGTCATGAACGCTGTTGGCTTGACCAACCCGGGCGCTGAAGTCGTGGCTAGTGAAAAGATCCCGGCTTTAAGAGAAAAGCACCCGGACCTGCCGATCTTGGCCAGCGTTGGCGGGGAAAGCGTGGAAGACTACGTGGAAGTTGCTGAAATCCTGGCCGCGGCTAAGCCGGATGCTTTAGAGCTCAACTTGTCCTGCCCGAACGTGTCTGAAGGCGGGATGACTTTTGGCATCGTGCCGGAAATGGTGGAGAAGATCACCCGTCTGGTCAAGGAAAAAGTGGACCTGCCGGTATACGTGAAATTGACGCCAAACGTTACCAGCATTGTGGAAATTGCCCAGGCAGCGGAAAGAGGCGGGGCTGACGGTTTGACCTTGATCAACACCTTGCTGGGTCTGCACCTTGATTTAAAGACCCGGCGGCCGGTTTTAGGCAATGACTTTGGCGGCTTGTCTGGTCAAGCAGTTAAGCCGGTAGCTGTCCGCATGGTGGCCCAGGTCAAGCAGGCAACCAGTCTGCCAATTATCGGGGTCGGCGGGATCAACAGCCCGGAAGACGCGGCTGAATTCATCCTGGCTGGGGCCAGCGCTGTTCAGATCGGCAGCATGGCCTTCCATGACAAATTGGCCATCAAGCACGTGATTGACGGTCTGCCAACAGTTTTGGCCGACATGGGCGCAAGTGACGTTGCCAGCCTGGTTGGCCAGTGGCAGTCAAATAAGAGACAAGGCTGAATAAAGAGAATCGAGAACAAGCAAAAAGAAATACCGACGGCATTTCTTTTTCTACTCTAAGTCAAGTGTTATCAACGATTTTAGGCAATTTTATTTTGAA
>NZ_JBJEES010000116.1:0-6554 GCF_051873315.1 Lactobacillus sp. | reverse complement strand
CTCTTTCGTCAAAGTCTCCCCGCCAGTTGTCATCTGGAGAACCAGCGTTTAAAACGTCTAAAGCCGTCGGGAAAATCCCATAGCGGTAGTCTCTTTCCATCTGGGCCATCTTGCCCAGGCTGGCCAGTGGCTTGCCGACCACGATAGCTCCTGGCTCAATCTTTGAGCCGTAATAAAGGGCCCCAAAGGTCCCCATCGACAGGCCGGACATAGTTACTTGATGGTGGTCAAAGCCCAGCCAGTCCAGTTTTTCCTGGATTCTGGCCACAAGCTTCTCTTGCAGTTCCTGGCTGCCCAGGTAAAAGGCTCCGCCTTCCAGACGGGGGTCGCCAACCAGCATAAAGGGCGCCTTCATGGACCGCATCATGTAAAAACCTTCAAAGCCTTCCGCCGTCCGGTAGCCGGAAAAGTAGATATTTAGTGGCGGCTTAAGGTCACCAGGGTTAAAGTAGGTGATCAAGGGATCGCGCTTGCCGTCGACCAGGTCTTCCCCGCCCGCGATAAAGGCTCCCAGGCCCCGTCTGGACCAGCGGTAGTGGATGTTGCCCATGGTCAAGTTGCCTTCGCCTCTGGCTTCTAAGCTGACGTTTAAGATTGAGCCGGGGTTGGTTCCTTCAAAAAGGAGCCACTTTTTCATGTCAGCTTCCGTGAACACGACCCGGCGGCGGACATTGTCAGCAATGCCGGGGTTATTCTCATAAACGGCCAGGCGGATGTCCACGCTGGCATCCTTGAAAAACTGGGGCCAAAGCTCCAGGGTCCGGTCCTTGTCGCAGTACATCCCCCACCGCCAGTTGATCACCGGCCAGAATTCGTCACCGAAGTTCCCGCTGAGGCGGACATTTTCAAAGCCATTAAACTCTACTCTGCCCTTGAAGAGGGGGTTGACTTCCATGCTGGAGACATCCAATTTGCTGCCGACCTGGCCGCCAAACAGACGGCTTTCGATCCAGTCAAAGGCCTGGTTATTGCTGGCAAAGTGCACGAAGCGGACCTGCTTGGACTTAAAAAAGAAGGCGGCTTTTTCAGTCAGTTCTTCATCTTTCAAGTCATCATCCACCATGATCGTGTAGGCGTCTAGATTTTTGGCCAGGGCGGGTATATCCTCATCTTCTGGCAGGTCGATCAGCCAGGCCCCTTGAAAACCCCTGAAGCCCAGCTTTTTGTCTGCTTTCAGCTCTTTGATCAAGTCATCCATTTCCCCGTAGCCTGCCCGAAACCATTTGGCGTTTTCCCGATCAGGCACGGGCGGCAGGTATTCTTTTACCCCATAAAGCAAAAAATAATCCATTAACCCTTCCCTCCTACCGCATCTGACAGTTCCTTCACGATCTTGGCGGCCGTGTAGTTGTTGATCTTGCCGACTGAGTACATCTTGGCCCGGTTCCAATTGCTGAGTCCGTCTAAATAGTAGTGCAGGGCCCCGGCAAGATCCGAAATCTGCCCAATCCGGAGGCCGTTTTTGCCGTCATCGACATAATCGGACTTAACCAGATTGATCTGGGGGATGCCAGTGCTGATGCCGACCACCTGCAGGAAAATTTCCGGTCTGGCTGACAGGTCAACAATGAGCCGCATAGGCTTGAGAATCTTGATCAAGTCCGTGTCAGAGTGAATGGTGACATAGTTGATCCGGCGGACCCGGTTTTCTTCATCATCGTCATCTGCTTCCATTTCCTTAGGCAGGGACTGGTTGGCTCTTAAAAAGCAGTAGCGGTACTTGCAGTCTCTTTTGGCCATTTCATCTTTGATCAAGCGGTCCAAGATGCCAAACTGGTCAAAGCCGGCGTAGTCAGCGAAGTTGATCTCAACCAGCTTATTGCTTTCCATCACGTCAAAAAGCTCCTTTAAAGCCAGCTTGATCACTTCTTCAGACAAGCCGCCCGTCATGAACATGACCTTGAGCAGGCGTTCCCTGTCGCTTTCCCCCATAGTCAAGTCCGTATCAAGGGGAGGCAGCTGGACGACGTGCTCAACTCCATTTTCCTTCATCAAATTGACCGTATAGTCGGAATCGGCGATGACCATGCTGGCCATTTTGGCTGTTTCAAAAACATGGGGGTCATCAAAATTTGTCCGGTGGCCATAATAAGAAATTACTGTCTTGTAGTCTTTTAATTTTTCCAAAAGGAACTGGTCGTGCCGGCGGCTGGCAGCGATGATAAAGGAGTCGTCGGGCTCTAGATTTTCAGCGAAATACTTGTCCAAATACTCGCTGATCATGTCCGTGATCGAGTCGTAGTGGCTCTTTTTAAAGCGGTCCTGGGCCGCGGAAAAAATGGTCACTGAGTCATCTTTGTTGTTGCGGAAGACTTCCTCGCCTTCCGGATTTAAAAAGACCCGGCTCTCAAAGCGGCCTTCATTGTCGTAGTTGAGGATGCTGGACAAAAAGCCCCGCCAGTCAAAGAACATGGTCCGGTACTTGTAGCCCTGGCGGACAAATTCGATCTGGATCAAGTTACCGGTGACCCCCATCCGGATCCGGGCGTAGAGCTCATCTTCCCGGTAAACCAAGATGTTGAAGGCATTGTAGACGAAGCTGCAGTCCTTGGGCCAGTTGAAGTCCAGGTAGTTGACGTTTCTGACCACCTGGTCGGCCGGAATCCCCTGCATCAGGTCAAAAATATTGTCACTTTCCGCGTCCAAGATGTTGTGCCGGAAGAGGAAGTTGCCAATGCTGGGCAGGTAACCCAAAGTCAGAATTCTGACCGGCTGCCCCTCATCTTTGAACATCCGGATCTGGTTGATGCTGTCGTCAAAGTCAAAGTGAATAAGTCCGCTGTTCAAAAACCAGATCTGCCCGTAGCTGAGCCAGGTCCGGTCGCGTCTGTACCACGATGGCACGAAATAATACATCCTTTTTCCTCCCTTCTCCTAAAGCAGGCCCCGGTACTGGCCTCTGATTTGCAGGACTTCAATCTGCTCAGCAATCGCTGCCCCAAAGCCAGCTAAGATAATGACGTAGTTGGGCAGCATGACCAAGCTGGACAATTTTGCGTCAAGCAAGGTGAGGCCCAGCGGCAGGCCAGTAAAGACCACGAAATAGATCGAACTGACGAAAGAAAAAATATTGATCAAGTGGCGGAGGTATTTTTCCGTCTCCTTGCCCGGCCGGCAGCCAGGGACATAGTCACCTGACTTCTGCATGTCGTCAGCCTGCTGGACCGGGTCAATTGAGATATATGAAAAGCCGTAAGTCAGTCCCACCAGGATCAAGCAGTAAAGAATAAGGCCGCTGACCTGGCTTAAGTCAAAGGCATTGGCTAACTGCTTGAACAGTTTCCAAGAAGACAAATTGTAGAAAAACTGCAAGAGATATTTTGGCAAGACAAACATGGTCGTGGCAAACATGGCCGGCATGGAGCCAGCTGGCAGGATTCTGATCGGCAGGTAGGACTCTGAGCCAAATTCTGCGCTGATCAAGAGCTTGGTTACCGGCACCCGGCGCTCAGCATTGGTCAAGATAACTGTAATTACTCCCAAAAGGAGGATGACAAAGAGAGCCAGGGCCCGGACAATGTTGGCGCTTTGGGCGCTGAGGCCCGGGATGAGGCCATTGGCGAAAGACTTCATTAATGTAAAGAACATGTTGGCCATCAGGATCAAGCTGATTCCGCCCAGGCCATTTTTGTCATTTTCGACGCTCAGCCAGATCAACAGAAAGCTGCCTGTCATAAGGAAAAGGCCGGCAGCCAGACGGGTGCCAAAGCTGCTGCTGGTCAGTTGGAACTCCCGCAGCATTACCGTTGCTTGAATCACGGTCAAGAAAAAGGTCAAGGTCTTTTGCCAGATGTCCATCTTCTTCTCGGTCATCTTAGACATCATCGGCAGACGGAGCTGAGCCAGCATCCCAGTGATGATCATGGCTGACATCCAAGGACTGATCCCTAAAGAAAAGAGGCTGGCCTGACTGCTGTCGCCCCCCGTTGCCACGAGCAAAACATTTGGCTGGCCGGTCTGCATTTTGGCAAAAGGCAGGGGAATATGCTTGCCAAAAACAAAGATCCCTAAATAAAGCACGGACCACCATGCTTTGGTCAGAATCGTGCTTATTCCCAAATCTTTTAAAGAGGCCTTTTTACCCATAATTATCATCACTACATTTCACTAGATTTCAAGAGCATACCCGGCACGTTATTTCTTTTATCCTATAGAAAAAATCATTTCATATTGTCTTTTCTTTTGAAAATAGGTCACGCAAGCACGGCATTGCTTACTATTTAAATAATAACATAGGGCCAGCCCTTATGGTAATTTCCGCCACTTTTTGGCCGCTAAAGAAAAAAGCACGGCTTCTGCGAAGATAACCGTACTTTAATAATCTAATAAAATTTATTATTCTGCTTCCACAAACTTGGTAATCCGCTTAAGAGCCTCTTGCAGGGCTTCATCGCTGGAAGCGTATGACATCCGGACGTAGCCTGCCCCGCCAGCACCAAAGTAGCTGCCCGGGATCACGCCGACTCTGGCGTCTTTGGCCAAAGCCTTGGCAAAGCCAACGTCGTCACCCTGGTACTTTTCAGGAATCTTGGCAAAGATGTAGAAGGCGCCGCGCGGCAGGGCCATGTCAAAGCCCAGCTTCTTCAAGCCTTTTTCCATGAAGTTTACCCGGCGCTGGTAAATGTCTCTGAATTCCTTCGGGTCATCCAGGCCGTTGGTCAAAGCTTCAATGGCAGCGGCTTGCACGTTGTTGGTCACGACCGTGATCATGAAGTCATTCATCTTCCGCACGCTGGCCATAATTTCAGCTGGCCCGCAGATGTAGCCCAGCCGCCAGCCAGTCATGGCGTGGGACTTGGACAGACCGGAAATAAAGATAGTTCTCTCTGGGATATAAGTAGACAAGGAGTAGTGCTTGGCATCCCCGTAGATCAATTCTGAGTAGATTTCGTCACTGATGGCGTACATGTGGTGCTTCTTGATCACTTCAGCCAGACCTTCAATGACTTCCTTAGGGTAGGTTACCCCGGTTGGGTTGGTCGGGTCGTTCAGCATAATCGCCTTGACCCCCTTGCCTTCCCGTTCAATAACTTCTTCCAGCTTCTCTGGAGTCAAGACAAAGCCGGTGTCTGAGGTGTCAACTTCAACTGGCGTAGCCCCGGTCAAGCAGACCAGCTGCATATACATTGACCAGACTGGAGTTGGCACGATCACCTTGTCGCCGTCATTCAACAGAGCCGACAAGGTACAGGTCAAGGCTTCAGTTGCCCCGACTGTCACCGTGATTTCACTTTCCGGGTCATATTCAACGCCGGTTAAGCCCTTAACGTACTTGCTGATGGCCTTGAGCAGTTCCGGCTTACCAGACTGCGGGCCGTAGTGGCTGTCATTGTTTTCAATGTCCCGGATGGCTGCCTGCTTGATGTGTTCCGGGGTATTCAAGTCCGGTTCACCCAGGGTCAGTTTAACGACGTCGTCAAACTGGGAAACGTACTTGTCAAAACGGCGGATATCTGAAGGAACCACAGCATCAAGCTTGTGGTTGATAATCGGCAGTAAATCTTGCGCTAATTTTGGCATTCGAAAAACCTCTTCATTCAAATCAAAAAGAACAGCAACTTAACATTTAAGCCTATTTTAGCATAGTTTGTTAAGCAAAGCGGCAGATAATGCTAACTTTGTCTATTTTTTCTCAAATGAAAAATCATTTTCTTAATTCTGCGCCGGCTAAAAGTTTATTTTGTTAAAAATATGCCAGGATTATTTTTGGTATTTTAAGTCATTGGCAATCAAGTCGTCGTAGCTTTCCCGCTTGATCACCAGCTGGTCAACTCCGTCTTCAGCGAAAACCACGGCTGGACGGGGATTGCGGTTGTAATTTGACGCCATGGAGTAGCCATAGGCACCTGTGCTTAACAGGGCAACTAGGTCGCCAGGTTCGGTTTTTGGCAAAGGACAGGACTTGATCAAAATATCCCCGCTTTCGCAGTACTTGCCAACCAGGTTGACCCTTTCTTCATCTTCTGCCTGGGGGCGGTCAGCGACAACAGCTGAATATTCGGCTTGGTAAAGAGCTGGCCGGATATTGTCCCCCATCCCCCCGTCAAGGGCAACATAGCTTGGGTAACCCGGCAGGTCCTTTCTTGAGCCGACCGTGTAGAGGCTCCAGCCAGCAGGGCCGACGATTGACCGGCCTGGTTCAATCCAGATAGCCGGCAATTTCAAGCCGCTCTCCTGGCACTTGTTCTTGACTTCCTTGACGATGGCCCGGACAAATTCTTCAGCTGGAAGCGGCTGGTCTTGGTCGGTGTAGTGGATGCCGAAGCCGCCACCCACGTTCAAGATGTCAGCTTCATAGCCATACTTTTCTTTCCAGGCCGTGGCCAGCTGGCAGAGCTTGTCAGCGCAGCCCACGAAGCCTCGGACGTCAAAAATCTGCGAGCCGATATGGGCGTGGATACCGGCCATCTTCATCCGGGGATTGGCCAAGACAAGTTCTAAAGCCCGGTCCGCCTGGCCGCTTTCCATGTCAAAGCCAAACTTGGAGTCAACCTGTCCAGTCTGGATGTATTCGTTGGTGTGGGCGCTGATGCCGGGAGTAACCCGGAGCATGA
>NZ_JBJEES010000115.1:0-1756 GCF_051873315.1 Lactobacillus sp. | reverse complement strand
TGAACTTGATCAACCGTTTCTATGACGTAAACAGCGGGGCCGTAACTTTTGACGGGACTGACGTCCGTGACCTGCAGCTGGAAAACCTGCGGAGCAATGTTGGGATCGTGCTTCAGGATTCCGTCCTCTTTTCTGGGACGGTGGCGGACAACATCCGCTACGGCAAGCCCGATGCTTCAATGGACGAAGTCATCGCCGCGGCCAAGGAAGCCCAGCTGCACGACTTTGTCATGACTCTGCCAAAGCAATACGACACGCCAATTGAGAATGGCCAGGCCAATTTCTCAACTGGGCAAAAGCAGCTTTTGTCGATTGCCAGAACGATCCTGGTCGACCCGGCCTTTTTGATTCTGGACGAAGCAACCAGCAACGTCGACACGGTTACGGAAGAAAAGATCCAAAAGGCTATGGACAACGTGATTGCTGGCCGGACCAGCTTCGTGATTGCCCACCGTTTGAAAACGATTTTGAATTCCGACAAGATCGTCGTCTTGAAAGACGGCAAGGTAATTGAAGAAGGACCGCATGCTGACTTGATCAAGAAGCGCGGCTTCTACTACAAGCTCTACACCAGCCAGATGGCTTTTGAATAAATACATGCAAAAAGGACACCTTGTCACGAATAGTGATGGGTGTCCTTTTTTGCATCTCGCTCAATTCTGTTTTATTCGGTCTCACCGCGGTAGTCGACAATTCCGCCGATATTTTTCACATTGGAGTAGCCCATTTGCTTAAGCAGGTCAACTGCTTGAGCGCTTCTGTTGCCGCTCCTGCAATGAACAAACAGCGGCGTATCAAGATCTGCGATCTCTTCTCTGGCTGCTCCGATACTGCTCAAGGGAATATTGATGCTGGCCGGGATGTGCCCTGCCTCGTATTCATCCTTTTCTCTAACATCGATCAGTTTGGCATAAGGCGTTTTACGAAATTCAGCTACGCCTTTGTTAATGTCATTTTCTTGAAGTTGATCCATTTTCTTTACCCCTTTCATTATGTAAAAAGTATCTCTTACAGCTTCTTTTCCAAAAGAACAAGCGGGATGTCCTTAAGACCGTTAAAGTTGCACGGAATGATGCCTATTTCCTTGTAGCCAAGTTTCTTGTACATTCCCCGGGCGTTCTTGTTGTGAGCGTTGGTATCCATGCGCAGATAGCTGGCAGCAGCCTTCCGCGCGTAGTCTTCGTAAAAAGCTACAAAAGCCTTCCCGTAGCCGCGGTGAGCTGCGTATGGATCAACCACCAATGTATGCAGCACCATGACTTCATCGTCTTTAGCCGCATACTCCCAGTTCCCCTGCGCGTAAGCATCAACCTGCTTATCGTTGATGATAGCAGTAGCAACGACCTTGCCCTGGTCATCTTCCAGGACGAAAAGGTCGCCTCTTTCCAGTGCATCCTGTGCGGTATTTCTGGTCGGGTAAATCGCTCTGTCCCAGCCGATTTCTACCTTCCCTGCTTCTTCAAAATCATGAATATGGCTGTAAATGTCAGCCACTGCATCAAGGTCCTTGTCTTGCGCTTTCCTAATCAAAAAATCACCTTTTCCGTTTTTCTTACGATGATAACAAAAAGCTTTCTCTTCTGTCTATAGAAAAATTAGTTAGCGAATTGGTGACACTGGCTGTCTCACTCATTCTGCCATGCGTTTTGTCAGCAGCTTGTCAACAAAGTCGCTGCCTGCATCGCTGACATTGCTTCTTAACCATTCAAATTTCAGCTTGGCGGTATCGAATTTGGCCAGTTCACGGTCAATTTCC
>NZ_JBJEES010000114.1:0-6616 GCF_051873315.1 Lactobacillus sp. | reverse complement strand
ATGACTACTTTGCCCGAGGCCACATCCACGCCCGGCAAATTTTAAGTCAAAAGCCGCTGATCGTTTACCCCGGCAACATCCAAGGCCGGGATGTCGGCGAACTTGGAGAGAAGGGCTGCTACTTGGCTGAAGTCGATGAGACCAGCGGGCAGACCAGCTTGACTTTTGTCCAGACGGCTCCAATTACCTGGAAGCAGCTGACTTTAGAACTGGACCAGGCAATTGACAAAAGCAATTTGCATGCTAAAGCCCTGGAGCTTTTGCAAAAAAACAGTCAAGGCAAGACTTATTTCAGCTTGAAGATTTCGGGCTCAGAATATTTGACCAGTGAAGAGCTCGACCTTTGGCAGGACCAGGAGGCCTGGGCCGGCCTGTCCGCGGCTTTGGCGCCATCACAATTGGTTGACGTCCGTTTATCCATCCGGGGCCTGGTCAGCCTCAACAACAGCGACCGGGAAGCCCTGGCCGCTGCTGAAAAAGAAGTTCTGACCGACGAGAAAATCCAGCAGCTGGCCGCTTCTTGGGCCAAGAAGGACCCATATGCCCGCCGCCTTTTAGAAGACGAGGAATTCCGCGGCCAGGTCAGGGACTTGGTGGCTGTCAAGCTGGCCAGCCGCCTGCAGGCAATGACTGGGGGAGAAGAATGAGACTCAAGCAGATTCAAATCTACAATTTCGGCCAGTTCAGCCAGGAGACTTTTGACCTGCCAGAGGGCAATTTAGCGGCCTTCTTCGGGGGCAATGAAGCCGGCAAGAGTACGACCGTGGCCTTCATCAAGCAGATCCTTTTTGGCTTCAATTTGAAAAACACCAGCTCAGTCTTTTTTGAAGACTATGAACCCCTGACCAAGAGCTACCCGATGGGGGGCCAGTTGGTCTTTGCCAGCGGTGAAGGAGAATTCACCCTGGAGCGGACCTGGAGCAAGGGGGACAAGAGCAAGACCGGGGCAGTCAAGGTCCTCTTAAACGGCCAGGAATTCCCAGCCAGCGTCTTTTACGACCAGATTCAAAACATTGATGGGAGCTTTTACGCGGAAAGCTTTATCTTTAACGAAGACCTCCTCCGCCAGGTCAGCTCCTTGTCTGAAGGCGAAATCCTGGAGAACATCTACTATCTGGGGGCAGCCCAGAGCAGCCAGCTTTTGGCCATCCGAGCCGACTTTGACAAGGAAGCCAAAGACCTCTTCAAGCCAAGCGGGAAAAAGGCCCCGGTCAACCAGGACTTGCTCAAATTGGCTGAGCAAAGAGATAAGGTCGCTTCTGATGGCCAGGAATTCGACGCCTACCAGCAGCTGGAAGTCCAGCGGCTGGCTGAAGAAAAAGAAGCTAAAAAGCTGGAAAAAGAAGTCCAGGAAGTAAATGGCCAGTTAAGTAAGCTGGACAAGCAGCTGGAGCAGGTGAAAAACTACCAGACTTATTTAGGCCTTAAAAAGCAGGTCAGCCCGGTAGCTTTTGACCAGGAGCTCTACCAAAAGGCCCTGGACCTTAATGCCCAGATCAAGGCCCTCAAGGCTTCCATCAAGGAAGAAAAAGCAGCAGTTGACCCAGCCCTTTTGGCCAAAAGAAAGGACCAGGTCCGGGCCTGGCGGCAGGAACTGGGGCAAATCAGCCAGAGCCTGGAAATGCTCAAGCAGCAGGTCAAGCAGCTGGAAGAAAAGCAGGCCAGCCTCTTAGAACTGACCCCGCATTTAGACCAAGTGGCTGATTTATCCATGGACCAGTTCCAGCAGATGCAGGCTGACTGGGAAGAAAGCCAAAAAACTGAAGCCGCGCCTAAGACCCTGCCGCCATATGTCGGCTTGATCGTGGCCGTAATTGGTCTGGCTTTGATCGGGCAAAACCGGATTTTGGCAATATTGTTAATCCTTGCCGGCGCGGCTTTAGCGGCTTATGCCTACTTCAAAAAGCCTGCCAAGGGGCCAGACAAGGCTAGCGCCTTTAAGGAAAAGTACGGCATCGATGCCAGCGTTAAGGTCGACTCCTTGCTTGCCCCTTACCGGGACCTGGCCATCAACCGGCGGGACTTGGCAAATAGTCAAGCAGAACTCGCCAATAAAGAGGGGAAGGCCGCTGACCTGGCCCGGCAATTGGGCCTGCAAGGCAGCGATATTGCGGCTATCGGCCAGCAGCTGGGCCGCTTGGAAGAGCAGGTGGAAGCTGAGAGCGCGGCTCTACGGGCCAGCCAGGAGGTCAAGGCGGCCAACTTGAACTACCAAAAGCAGATTAGTGATTTAACTGAGCAGCTTTTGGCCATCTACCAGACTGCCGGGGTGGAAAACTTGGCAGGCTACCAGGCCCTGGCCAAAAAGCAACAGGAGCAAAAGGCCCTGGCCGCCCAGATTACCGCTTTAAAGAATAACTTGGGTGACCAGTTAGCGGCTTTTGAAGAAAATGGCCTGGATTCTGCAAAATTGCTGGGGCAAAAGCAAGAGCTGGAAAAAGAGCTGGCTGATAAGCAAAGAGCCGTCTCAGCCCGCCAACAGGAAATGGCCAACCTTTTGGCGGATGAAAAGCGCTACGCTTCTTCCAGCCAGGTAGCTGAAGACAAGCAGATGCTGGCTGAAATTGCCGACAGCTTCAGAAGAGACAGCCAGGACTACCTGGCCAGCCTGTTAGCCGGGGAAGTCATTGGCCGGACCCTGGATCTGGCCTCAAACGACCGCTTCCCGAAGATGCTGAAATTAGCCCAGGAATACCTGGAAATTCTGACTGGCGGCCGCTACCGGGAAATCCTTTTGCCAGCCAAATTGTCCAAGAAGACCCCGCTTAAGGTGGTCAGAAAAGACAAAAAGAAGATCCCTCTGGCCTACCTGTCCCGGGGGACTCAAGAGCAGCTCTATTTTGCCTTGAAACTGGCTTTTGTCATGCAGATCAAGGACAAGATCGACCTGCCGGTCTTGATCGACGATTCATTCGTCAACTTCGACGGCCCGCGGACCGGCTACATTGTGGACATGCTCAAGAAGATGAGCGAGGACAAGCAGATCCTGGTCTTTACGGCCAGAGAAGACTTGGCTGAAGCCGTCAGTGCTGCGCCAATCAGATATAAGAAGGGGGAGCAAAATGCTTAAACGTTTGCTCGATTACAATGAAGGGGAAGAATTTGATCTGGTCTTGATGGTCAAGAATTCCCAGCTGCGCCAAGACAAGAGGGGCAAGCACTACCTGCTCATGCAGCTGGCCGACTCTTCTGGCAGCATCCGGGCCAATTACTGGCAGGCCAAG
Source organism: Lactobacillus sp. (assembly GCF_051873315.1). Classification (GTDB taxonomy): domain Bacteria; phylum Bacillota; class Bacilli; order Lactobacillales; family Lactobacillaceae; genus Lactobacillus. Next base: position 3,392 of record NZ_JBJEES010000114.1, on the reverse strand, counting down.
GCAGAAGACGCCAGCCGCTTCAATGCCGGTACGGTGGTTGAGGCTTCAGGGATGATTGAGGACTACCACAACCATGACCAGATCAAGCTTTTCAGCATTCATCCGGTCAGCCCAGATGACCAGGTGGACTTAAGCCAATTGGTGGCCTCTGCTCCGGAAAAGCCAGCTGAGATGGAGAAGGAGATCAAGGGTTTTGTGGCTCAGATCGACAATAAGCACTGGCATGACCTGGTGGACTTCCTTTTGAAAAAGTGGTCCAGCCGCTTCTTCGCTTATCCGGCTGGCAAGTCTAACCACCACGCCTATAAGGGCGGCTTGGCCTTCCACACTTTGACCATGCTGAAAGACGCCAGAGGCTTAGCTGACAATTATCCTGCCGTCAACCGGTCGCTTCTTTATGCCGGCTGCATTCTGCACGACATGGGCAAGGTGCTGGAATTGTCGGGGCCTGTTGCGACTCAGTACACGGCAGAAGGCAACTTGGTTGGCCACCTGGTTTTGATCGACGAGCAGCTGATGCTGGCCGCCCAGGAACTGGGAATCGACCTGGCCAGTGAAGACCTGCTTTTACTGCGGCACATGGTCTTATCCCACCATGGCCGCTATGAGTACGGGTCACCAAAACTGCCGGCGCTTCTTGAAGCAGAGCTTTTGCACCGGATCGACGACCTGGACGCGGCGGTCAATGCCATCACGACTGAACTGTCCACGACCAAGCCGGGAGAATTTACCCCGCCGCTTTTGTCCCAGGACGGCCGCCGTTATTACCGGCCTAAGCAGGAAAGATAGGAAATATCCTTCTTTTTCTATTTTCCACTCTCGCTGTTTGACTTTTTTGCTTAAAAGCTTGACAGAATCAATGAGAGATGTTTTAATATTTTTAATCAAACAATCATTTAAAAGAGAGGATCTAACAATGAACTTGCTCAAGACAAACATGACTAGTTTCTTTTATGGCTATGCTTATTTCGACTAAAGCGTCCGCGGATACGGACGCGAGACGTTCGTATCTCAGCTAGCCAATGTTTGTTGAGCCTGCTAGATACAAATTCAATCTAGCATGGCTGAGGGCAAGGGCCCACTCTTTATAGAATTTGCAACCATCTGGATTGGAGACGTCTTCCAAAACAGGTGGTTTTTATTTTTTAGCTTAGAAAGAGTGGACAAGATGAGAATTGTATTAGTAGGCTTCATGGCATGCGGGAAAACGACGGTTGGCGATTTGCTGGCGAAAAAGTTAAACCAGCTGCAGATCGACTTAGACCAGGCCATTGTTGAAAGAGAGAGGATGACCATCCCGGAAATTTTTGCCAAATTCGGCGAAGACCACTTCCGCCTCTGCGAGCACCGGGCTTTAGTAGACAACATCAACCAAGACGCGGTGATCACGACCGGGGGCGGGACCCCGATGCGGGACGACAACGCCGCTTGCTTGATCAATTCCGGTGCTCCGGTAATCCTTTTGGACGCGGAGATCGAGACTATTGTTGACAGGATCGGCAATGACAAGAATCGCCCGCTTGCCAACAGCCTGGACGTAGAGGGCATGGCCAAGCTCAAGGCCAGCCGGCAGGAAAGATACGAGCAGGTGGCCAATTTGAAGATCCAGACCGACCACTTAAGCCCGGAAGAAATCTGCCAGCAGATCCTGGACTTCTGCCAGGCCTGGAATGAAGAAGGCAAGCTCATGACGGCTGTCCGTTAACTTTTGGCATGATTGTTGAAGAAAAAGCTAATAGCAAAAAAGAAAAAAGTAAAAAGAGAAAACATAGAAGATAAGGCATAAAAACAAAGGAGCTCACATGTACTACTTAACCGCGGGGGAATCCCATGGACCACAATTGACGGCGATTATTGAAGGCCTGCCGGCGGGCCTGAAGATCGACATTGCCGAAGTCAACGCTGCTTTAAGCCAGCGGCAGGGAGGCTTTGGCCGGGGCGACCGGCAAAAAATCGAAAAAGACCAGGTTGAATTCGTTGGCGGGGTCCGCCACCAGGTGACCCTGGGCGGGCCGGTAGCCTTGGTGGTCAAAAACCGGGACCACGGCAACTGGGGTGAGATCATGTCGCCGACTGCTGAAGAAACGGCGGAAAACTCCCAGCGGAAACTCGAGCACCCGCGGCCAGGCCACGCCGATTTGGTCGGCGGGATGAAGTACCGGCACCGGGATTTGCGCAATGTTTTGGAGCGGTCATCAGCCAGAGAAACCACCCTGCGGGTAGCCTTAGGCAATATCGCTCAGCAGTTTTTGCGGCAGCTGGATATCGACTTGGTGGCTTATGTGGCACAAGTCGGGCAAGTTGCGGCTGATTCAGAAAAGCCCCTGGACGTTAGTGAGATCCGGGAAAAGATTTTTCAAAATGACATGCACGTCATCGACCAGGACAAGGTGGAAGATTTGCATAAGCTGATTTCAGAGACCAAGGAAAAGGGCGACACCTTGGGCGGGATCATCCGCTTGGTGGCAACTGGCTTGCCGGCGGGGCTGGGCAGTTACGTAAGCTGGGATACGAAATTAGACGCCAAGCTGGCCGCGGCCGCTGTCGGCGTCAATGCCATGAAGGGGGTCAGCTTCGGGGACGGTTTTGAACTGGGGACCAAGTTCGGCAGCCAGGTCATGGACCAGATCGACTGGGAAAAGGGGACTGGCTTTACCCGCCTCAGCGACCACCTGGGCGGCTTTGAAGGAGGAATGACCAACGGGATGCCGCTAGTCATGAACGTAGCCATGAAGCCGATTCCGACCCTCTACCAGCCTTTGCAGACGGTGGACATCAATACCAAGGAAAAGCATCTGGCCAGCATTGAGCGGTCAGACACGACCTCAATCGTGGCGGCCTCCCTGGTTATCCAAAGCGTGATCGCTTTGGAACTGGCCAAGGCCATCTGCGAGCAGTTTGAATCCAGCAATTTGCAGCGCCTGCAGGAAGAATTGGCCCGCTACCGGCAGGAATGCCGGGAATACTAGTGCGGCTGCACACGTTAGGGCTGGAGGCAACCGACAGCTGGAAGGCGGCAGTTTTTTACCGGGAAAAAATGCAAGATAAAGCAGATATCGGAATCATCGGCCATGCTAGCTTTGAGGACATCTTGGCAAACCTGGCGGACTTATCTGGTGACTATCTCTTGATCCCGGCAGCTTTTCAGTCCCAGAAACTGGGCCTGGCCTGGGAAGTCAGCAGCTGTAAAAATATATAGTCAAAAATAACAATTAAAGACTACTAATGCTTATTTGTAGTCTTTTTCTATTCTAGGTCATGTTATCAATGTATTTGGACGAGCTGTTGTGATATAATACGGCTAGACGCGAACATAAGATCGTAAAAAGAAAGTCGCTTCCAAAAATGACCAGAAAAAAGAGAAGAACCCAAACTAAGACAGTCAGAGCTTA
>NZ_JBJEES010000113.1:0-6652 GCF_051873315.1 Lactobacillus sp. | reverse complement strand
TGCCTTTAAAAGCAGCCTGCTGGCCGGCCTCTTCCAAAGTTTTAGCTGGTCCCATCGCCTGCTTGAGGTGGGCGATAGCCGGCAGGGTCAGGCCAAAGACCTGGCCGGTCCGGTCAAGGACGCTTTTAGCCTTCATGGTCGTCAAGGCCAAAATTCGGGCCACCAGGTCAGATCCTTGGCCAAAGCGGGCTTTAGCACCGTATTTAGCCTGCACGTATGCAAAGGCCAGCTTCCGCCCGCTCGTGGTAAAGTCCAGGTCAATATCGGGCATGTTGGCCCGGGCCGGGTTTAAGAAGCGTTCAAAAAGCAGGTCGTATTTCAAAGGGTCAATTTGGGTGATGCCTAAGGCGTAGGCGACCAAAGAGCCGGCAGCTGACCCCCGGCCAGGGCCGACCAGGGCACCCTTTTTTCTGCAGTAATTGACGATGTCGCCGACGATCAAAAAGTAGTCGGCAAAGCCCATCTGCTTGATGACGGCCAACTCTTTTTGCAAGCGGGACTGGTAGATCCCCTGTCTGAGCTTTAATTTTTCCAGGCCGGCGAAAGCCAGCTTTTCCAAATACTGGTCTGAAGAAAGACCTGTTTCTTGCGGAAAGACCGGCAGCTGGGGCTCTTTAAAGGGAATCTTGGCCTGGCAGCACTCAGCAATCTTGCCGCTGTTTGCCAAGGCTTCTTCCAGGCCCATTTCCCGGCAGGCAGCTGCCAAGGTAGCCGCGGGCCTAAGCCAATGTGACCCCTGCCCTTCCGCCATCAAGGTCAGTTCATGCTCATCCAGGACCCGTCTTTCCTTGATGGCCTGCAGCACCTTGCAGAGGAACTGGTCGCCCGGGTCTAAATAGCGGACGTCTTCAACAACCGTTATGGGCAAAGCGGCAGAATCTGCCAGCTTTTTGACATAAGCATCATAAGCAGCCGCGGATTCAGCCGGGTAAACGCCTAAGTATACGGGCAAGGCTTTTGGCAAAAAGGCCAGGAGCTTTTTAACATATTCCTCCCCGCTATTACCCAGTTTATTAAGCTGGCGCAATTCACTGGTCGGCCCGGCAGGCACGATCACGGTTAAATCAGACAAGTCCGGCAGATCGGCTAAGCCAGGGGCTGATCCAGTAAGGTCGCCAGACGCAATGTTCAAAAAGCTGGACAGGCGCATCAAGGACTGGTAGCCCTTTTGACTTTGGGCCAAAAAGACCAGGTCATATTCTGCTTCTTCCAGCTCGATCCCCTTAAAGCGGCCCTGCAGACCCAAAAGAGGCTTGATCCCCGCCTTTAATGCTTCCTCATAAAAATCAGCCAGACCGTAAGTCACGTTGATGTCCGTCAGTGCTACGGCGCTATAGCCCCGCTCTTTTGCCCCCTTGACCAGGTCAGCCGTTTTCATCGGGCTGGCCAGAATCGTATTGGCTGAAATCGTCTGCAATGCTGCTATGTTCACCTTGCTCGCCCCGCCTTTCACTTTTTCCTTGTTATTTCAATTATAGCAAAGTCGCCTTTTCACCAATTGAATTTGCTCGCCGATTCTGGTAAAATGCAGAGCGAAAGAAGGAAGATACTATGGGACGTTACATTGTTTGCATCGTCTGGGGGATGATTTTTACCTTCATCATCGGCTTCATCGGAGCCCCTCTGACCCAGAGCACGTATAACCCTGTTACCTTGTTGATCGTCGGTGCCGTATTTGGCCTGCTGTTCTCTTTGACTATTCCAAAGATCACAGCCAAGTCATACAAGGACGACTCCGCGTTCAGCAAATAAAACAGATGACCACAGGCTAGCCGAACTGGCTAGCCTTTTTTTGGCTATTTTTTCTATCCGCGGGCAAAAGATGGTATGATTTACCTAGTCTAAATTTATTAAGGAAGTTGACAATGAAAGATAACCTGATCGTTTTTAAAGTAGGGACCTCCTCGCTGACCAGTCCGGCTGGCGACTTGGATCCAGAGAAGATCAAAAGAATTACCCGGCAGCTGGCCCAGCTGCACCAGGCCGACTACAAGCTGGTTCTGGTAACTTCAGGATCCATCGCGGCGGGCTTCCGCCGGCTCGGCTTTGACAAACGACCCAGGAAGGTTGCCGACAAGCAGGCCGCGGCCGCTGTTGGCCAGGGGCTCTTGATCGAGGAATACACCCGCAGCCTTTTAGTGCAGGGAGTGGTTTCCGCCCAGATTCTCTTAACCCAGGACGACTTCGCTGACCAGCGCCGCTACCAAAATGCCCAGACAGCCTTGAACGTCCTTTTGAACCGGCGGGTCATCCCTATCATCAACGAAAATGACACTATCGCTATCGATGAACTGAAAGTCGGCGATAACGACACCCTTTCAGCGCAAGTTGCCTCTTTGCTGAAGGCTGACCTCCTGGTCCTTTTGACCGACGTGCCTGGTCTTTACAGCGACAACCCCAGAAAGAACCCCGATGCCCGGCCAATCCCGGTCATCGACGAAATTACCCCGCGGATTTTTGCAATGGCCGGCGGGGCCGGGTCCAGCAACGGGACCGGCGGCATGGCCACCAAGATCAAGGCCGCTGACATGGCCACCAAGTCCGGCGTTCCGGTCTTCATTTGTTCGGCAGATTCTACTGCCCTGGTTGACGCCGTTCACCAAAAGAACCAAGGGACCCTTTTTACGGCCAACGAAAATGCCTTTAACCAAAAGAAGCAGTGGCTGGCCTTCTACGCCCCGGCCAAAGCCCGAGTCTACATCGACCACGGGGCCGTTCACGCCATGGCCAGGGAAGGCTCCAGCCTGCTGATTTCCGGGATCAAGCAGATCCAGGGCAATTTTAAGAAAAATGACATCGTGGAAGTCTACAGTTTGAAGAGCAAAAAGCTGATCGGCAAGGGCAAGGCCAGATTCTCCCGGCCAGTCCTGGAAGAAATTCTGGAGCAAAACCACCCCGAAGGCATCTTCATCCACCGCGACGACTGGGTTACTACCCTTTGATTTGAGAAAGGAAAAAGAAAAAATATGACTGAAAGCTCAACTCAGCAACTGATGGACAGCCTGCTGGCAAACAAGGAGGCTGTCAACCTGGCAACTACCGCCGACAAGAACGAGGCTTTGGCCTTGATGGCTGACAGCCTACTGGACCATGAAGCAGACATCCTGGCGGCCAATGAACTTGACCTGGAAAAGGACAAGGGGCAGATTCCAGACGTCATGCTGGACCGGCTCCGCCTTAACCCAGACCGCCTGGCTGGCATGGCCAGCGGCATCCGGGCCTTGATCGACCTGCCGGACCCAGTCGGCCGCCTTTTAAGCGAGCACACGGCTGACAACGGGCTCAAGATCGAGAAGCGGTCCGTGCCTTTTGGCTTGATCGGGATGATCTATGAAAGCCGGCCAAACGTCACTTCTGACGTGGCTGCCCTGGCCCTTAAGTCCGGCAATGCCGCCCTTTTGCGTTCCGGCAAGGAAGCCTTCAATTCCGCTAACGCCATCATGCAGGCCTTAAAGGCCGGCTTGGCCAAAAGCAAGATTTCCCCAAAGGTGATTGAACTGGTGCAAGACACCAGCCGGCAGTCTTCCAGCGAAATGATGACTGCCCGGGGCAAGATCGACCTCTTGATCCCGCGCGGGGGCAAGGGCTTGATCAGAGCAGTTGTTGACAACGCCAAGGTGCCGGTAATTGAAACCGGGACCGGGATCTGCCACATCTACGTCAATAAGGCAGCCAATTTAGCCGAGGCAGTCAAGATCACGGCCAATGCCAAGATGAGCCGGCCATCTGTCTGCAACGCTGCTGAAGTCTGCCTGGTTGACCAGGAAGTTGCCGCTGACTTCCTGCCGCGTTTAGCTGAAGTTTTTGCTGGCAAAGTTGAGATGCGGGCTGATGAAAGAGCTAAAGAATTTTTGCCAGAGGCTAAAGCAGCCGGCCCAGACGACTTTGACACTGAATTTTTGGACTACATCATGGCCATCAAGGTCGTTGACGGAGTTGAAGAAGCAATTGACCACATCGCCAAGCACTCAACCCACCACAGCGAAGCCATCGTGACTGAAGACCAAGCAGCCGCTGACCGCTTCACGCAAGCCGTCGACTCAGCTGCCGTTTATGTCAACGCTTCAACCCGCTTTACTGACGGGGGCGAATTCGGCCTGGGCTGCGAACTGGGCATTTCAACTCAGAAGATGCATGCCCGCGGGCCAATGGGCTTAAACGAGCTTAACAGCTACAAGTACATTATCCGCGGCCAGGGACAAGTCAGAGAATAGCAAGGAGAAAAACACATGAAAGTTGGATTTATCGGTTTAGGCAACATGGGGAGCGCGATCGCCAGAGCAGTTGCCAAGTGTGATGACGTCAGCCTGCTTTTGAGCAATCACAATCCGGAAAAAGCCGGCAAGCTGCAGGCGGAAATCGGCGGCCAGTTGCTGGACAATGCGGCTGTTGCTGCTGAAAGCGACGTGGTCTTTTTAGGCGTTAAGCCATACCAAGTGGCAAGCACCATCAAGGAAATCGGCGAAGGCAGCAATAACGGCAACATCTGGATCTCCATGGCAACCGGGGTCAGCCTGGAAACTTTGACCAAGCTTCTGCCCGGTCACGACCTGGTCAGAATGATGCCTAACACCCCAGTAGCCATTGGCCAGGGTATGACCAGCTACAGCAGCCAGAGCAGCAAGGCCAAAGAAGTCTTCAAAGACTTAATGACTTACTCCGGCAAGGTCGTGGAAATTTCAGAAAATTTGATGGATGCTGCTACGGCAGTGGCGGGCTGCGGCCCGGCCTTCGTCTACCAGTTTATTGAAGCCTTAGGCGACGCTGGCGTGCAAAACGGCCTCTCCCGGTCCCAAGCCATCGAAATGGCCGCCCAGACTGTTTTGGGCTCAGCCCAGATGGTCCTGGAAAGTGGCCAGCACCCGGCCCAGCTCAGAGACGCCGTAACTTCACCAGGCGGCTCAACCATCGCCGGCGTCGTTGAACTGGAAAAAAACGGCTTCCGCTACGCGGCTATCAGCGCAGTTAACGCGGCTCTTAAGCGGAACCAGGAATTAGGCTAAAAAGCAAATTAAGCTGATAAACAAAGAAATACCCACTGAAGATGGAGAATTCTTCAGTGGGTATTTGTTTTTGAGAAGTAGAAATATATTTAGTAAAAGTTTTTAGTAAAAGTCTTGTAGTAGGAAAAAATAAACTGTGCTTCTGCAAATTATGCTTTAGGAGAGATCACCCCCATTGCTTGCGAAAACTTTTTTGAACCAGTAGAAGGACTTCTTCGGCACCCGCTTCATGTCGCGCAGGTCGTGGTTGCCGCGGTTGACGTAAACCGCCCCGTAGCGTTTTTCCATGTCGGCATGGGAGCTTGGAATGTCGATCAAGCCCCAGCCCAGATAGCCCAAGACCTTGGCCCCGTCTTCAAACATGGCCTCTTCCATGGCCTTGATGTGGGAGCGGTGGTAGGCGATCCGGTAGTCATCCTGGATCTCCCCTTTGCCATCCCATTCTTCCCGGCAGCCGATTCCGTTTTCGATCGGGAAGACCGGCAAATGATAAGCATTGTAAGTATGGGTGATGATATTGCGGAAGCCCAAGGGGTCGATATCCCAGCCAAAATCAGTTTCCGGCAAAAAACGGTTGTGTTCAAAGCCCCAGTTTAGGTAGCGGTTTGGCGCTTCAGCCGCCGGAACCTTGTCGCCGTCCAAGGTAGTGGACCGGTAGTAGCTGAAGGACAAGAAGTCGGTATGAATTCCGGCTAACACTTCCGCGTCCCCTGCTTGAAAATCAGCTTGAATCCCGTGATTTTCAATCCAGGCCAGAACTTCAGTAGAGTACTTGCCAGTCGTATAAAGCTTGTTCAAGTTCTCGTTCAAGAACTCATTTGACTTGCGCGCCAGATAAACGTCAATTGGCTTGGACGTTGCCGGATAAACCGGCGTATAGGCAATCATACCACCGAACTTAATCTCTGGGTACTTGTCATGGGCGTACTTGCTCAAGCGGGCATGAGCCAGCATGGTGTGATGGAAAATCTGATACATGTCGTCCAGGCTCTTTTCACCATGGTCGTAGCCGGCAATGTTGAAGACTTCATCAGTAAAGTAGAGATTGTGCTCGTTAAAGACGATCCAGTACTTGACCCGGTCGGCAAAGTGGTCCAGCATCTTTTGCCCGTATGAGACAAAGGCGTCAGTCACCTTTCTGGACATAAAGCCGTTTTCTTCTTTGGCCAGCTTGGCTGGCATGTCAAAGTGGTACAGACAGATCATTGGCTCAATGCCCCGCTGGCGCATCCCGTCCACCAGGCGGTCATAGTACGCCAAACCTGCAGGATTGACCTCTCCGTCACCATCTTTGATCACCCGTGACCAGGAAATCTGGATCCGGTACATGTTCATGTTCATTTCCCTAAGCAGGTCCAGGTCTTCGTCATAGCGGTGATATTCATCAATCGCATCATGCCAGTCTGCCGTCTTGTCAGTAGCAGGCCGGAGGTCATAGACCGATAAACTTTTTCCATCAATATTCCAGGCCCCTTCCGTCTGCATGCTTGAGACGGAATTTCCCCAGAAAAAGCCCTTTGGCATCGTACGCGCAGTCAAAACAATTCCCCCTAAAAAGCTTTGTCATTAGTTTTTGCCAGCAGCTTCAGCAGCCGCGTTTTCTTGTTCCCGCTTCAGCAAAACTTGGTCGTAACGCTTGGCAAATGGGA
>NZ_JBJEES010000112.1:0-26978 GCF_051873315.1 Lactobacillus sp. | reverse complement strand
GGCAAATAGTCCGGCGGGCAAAGTTGGCGGAAGTAGAATCAATGGTCAAGCGGTCTTTTCTGACAAATTCTGGGCCGATTTTAGGCTTGTAGCTGCTTCCGTCTTCTTGGTAGATCAAGTCCGGGTACTGACCCAGGAGGCCCTTTTTCAAAATAAACTGCCCTTGGTAGTAAGGATGGCAGAAAAGCTCCTTCAGGTTGACCACGTCAGAGACATTGTAGGCAATGAGATCTGCCAGTTCTTCGGGACTGGTCAAGTAGTCCTGGCCAGGCTTTAACTTGTCACTTTCCAGAATCTGCCAGCCCAACATCCCCAAAAGCCGCTTGAGGCCAACCCGTCTTTGCCGCTCATTGAGCTGGGCCACATCGATGTGGCGGCCGGACATTTGGAAATTTTTGGCAACTAAGCCCATGGTCTTATCCTGCCAGAGGCGCAGGCGCATGTTGCCAATATAGCGGCTGAAGAGCTCATCGTTAAAGTCTCGCATCTCCCTGGCCGTCACGGCTGAAAATCTGTCCCGCTTGCCGTTTTCGCCAGGCTGCCAGGCTCTGGTGAAGTAATAAGCCAGCATGGTCAAGTCATAGTTGCTGGAGTTGTAGCCCATTAAATACGGCGCCTTTTCTTCCTGGTAACCCTCATCCGTATCGCAGACCGGGCGGAACTGGTCCGGAAAAGAGGACGGGGCTTGGGGATCATTGACATACTGGGCATCTGAGACGCCAAAGGTCTGGGCCAGGCGAGCGGCAGCTGAGCTTGTCCGGAGATTGTAGTAGTAGATCTCTCCTTTAAAATTCTGGTTCTTCTCCCGGATCCGCTGGGCAGCAGCCTTCTTAAAGTCCAGGCTGTCTTCGTCATTTAAAGCAGGATCATCGACTATATAATAAATGTCGACCCGCTGGTCGTCTGGCCGGTAGCAAGACAGGGTAAAGGCATTGGTCAAAGATTCGATATCGTAAAAGTATGAATTGAGTTGGCTCATTTTTTCCTCCAGTCTTTTACCAATATTTTAGCAAAAAGCAAGAAAAAAGCGGGCCATCAGGTCCGCTCCCGTTCTTTGCCGTGCAGCTGCTCATAGCGCTCCAGCGACATTGAAGTTACGTGATAATTCTTGCAATAAGGGCACCGGTAAGCCCGAATCGGCATCGGCCGCCAGTGTTCATGGTTGATTTCGCGAAGGTGAACGGTCACTTCTTCTTTATAAAGAAACAGATCGGCATCGAACTTCGTCTTAAAGGCCCGCTTGCCGCTCGGACAAACCAGCAGACGGCTGCGGCGTGCCCGGCGGTAAGCCTTGTTAGCTTGACTCTTTGTCATTGCCACGCCCCCTTACTCTTTTCAGAAGTAAAACAGCAAATCACTGAATTCTTATCTTAATATTCACTTTCTAGCTTGATTTTAGCACCATTGACCGGCCAGCTCAATTAATATCACTTTTTACCTAGTTTTTGGTAAGCGCTCTATTGTTTTTTAATAAAATAAGGGCGATAATAAACTAGTGTGCAAAGAATATTTCATGAATTCTTAGGAGGCAAAATGAGAAAATTAACTAAGTCTGTCGTGACTGCCTTGTCACTGGCAACCGCAACCCTGTCAGTAATTCCGCAAGCAGCCGCTCCGGCCCAGGCAGCTACTCAGACCAAGACCAGCAAGGAATACGTAAATGGCAGCTATACTGTAGCCGCCAGCTTCTACGACAGCGGCAGCAAGGTTTATTCAACTGAAGCCAGCTTTTTGACGGCAGCCGCTGCTAAGGTCACGATCAAGAGCAAGAAGATTTCTTCAGTGTCCTTCACCCTGGCCAAGGACAGCCCGGTCTACAGCGACCTGACCATCAACGGTTCCAAGGCTAAGACCAGCACTGGCAAGGATGGCAGCGTAACTTACACCTTCGCGGCCGGTGCTTACCAAACCAGCACTAAGACCGCCACTTTCACGGTCAACGGCAGCAAGTTCAGCGCTGACGTTGTCTTCAGCGCTTTGCCAAGTTCAGCAACTGTAACCGTTACTGAAACCTCAGCAGTGGTCAAGAAGAAGGTACAAAAGACCTCAGCCGTTTACAACCGTGACGGTGCTAAGACCAAGTACAAGTCAATCAAGGCCGGCAAGACTATTACTACTTACGGCACTTTGACCCGGGGCACTACTAAGTACTACAAGGTTTCCAAGACTGGAAACAAGTATATCAAGGCTTCCAACGTTGACGGCCGCTACATTACTTTAAAGAACGCTGCTGCCGTTTACACCAAGGACTTGAAGAAGACCAAGACCAGCTACAAGAAGGGCAAGAAGGTTTACGCTTACGCCTACGCTATCTTGGGCGGGGAAAAGTACTACAAGCTTGGAACTAACAAGTACATCAGCGCTTTGAACGCTGACGGCCGCTACATCACTGTCAAGCACGGTGCGGCTGTTTACAGCAAGGACTTGAAGAAGACTGGCTCTTCATATGGTGAAGGCAAGAAGATCTTGACCTTCGGCCGGACGACTTTGAGCAACAAGAAGAAGTACTACCAAGTTGGTCAAAACAAGTTCATCGTTGCTTCCAACGTTGACGGCACGACCCGGACTTTGAAGAAGAATGCCTACATCTACAAGAAGTCCAAGGGCAAGGCAGTTCGCTACAAGAAGTACGTCTTGAAGAAGAACAGCCACCGCAAGACTTACGGCAGCGCCGTAACCATCAAGGGCAAGAAGTACTACATCATCTCAGTTGGCCAATACGTGGTTAAGTCCAACTTCCGCTAAAATTGAATATACTAAAAAAGGTTCTGCTTTTGCAGAATCTTTTTTTATTGTTTTTTAATTTGAGAAGGACGATAATAAATTAATATCCAGAATAGATTGTTCAATAAATTAGGAGACAAGATTCAAGCATGAAAAAGCTAAGCAAATCCATCGTGACTGCCCTGTCACTGGCCACGGCCACCTTGTCCGTGATTCCACAGGCAGCTCCAATCCAGGCAGCAAGTAAGACCAAGACCAGCACAGAATACAAGGATGGCAGCTACACGGTAATGGTCACTGTAGAGAACCTGGGCAACAACATTGATGTTCCTTCCAACTTTTTCCCTTCAGCCACAGTAACGATCAAGAACCATAAAATTGCTTCCGTGTCGATTGACGTAGATAATATTGACGACGAGGGCGAATACTATGTCCAGGTCAATGATGAAGTTGCGATTGGTGAGACGAAGACCTTAACCTTTGACGGCTCTGCCTACAAGAACGGCCTGCAAAACGCAAATATCAACGTCAACGGCGATCCATCATACTGCAACATCACTTTTGGCGACCTGCCTGGCTCAGCCTTCGAGACGGTTACTGAGACTTCCGCTACGGTTAAAAAAGTCGTCAAGCGGACCGCGGCGGTTTACGACAGAAATGGCGCGAAGACCAAGGACAAGGCCATCAAGGCTGGCACAAGCATCACCACTTACGGGACTTTGACCCGGGGAAACGTCAAGTACTATAAGATCTCCAAGACTGCTAACAAGTATGTTCAGTCATCCGACGTTGACGGCCGCTACATCACTTTGAAAAACGCGGCTGATGTTTACACCCAGAGCCTGGAAAAGACAGATGTCAGCTACAAGAAGGGCCAAAAGGTCTACGCTTACGCCTACGCCATCTTAGGCGGGGAAAAGTACTATAAGCTGGGCACTGACCAGTACATTAGTGCTTTGAAAGCTGACGGCCGCTACATCACGGTCATGCACAGCTCTGCCGTTTACAGCAAAGACTTGAAGAAGACAACTTCTTCTGTCGCTGAAGGCAAGAAAATCCTGACCTTCGGCCGGACGACTATTAAGAATAAGAAGTATTACCAAACCGGCTACAACTCCTTCATCTCTGCTTCAAACGTTGACGGGACTACCCGGACCTTGAAGAAGAACGCTTATATCTACAAGAAGTCCAAGGGCAAGGCTGTCCGCTACAAGAATTATGTATTGAAGAAATACAGCCAAAAGCAGACTTACGGCAACGCCGTGTCAATCAAGGGCAAGAAGTACTACATCGTCGGCGTCGGCCAATATGTGACTAAGTCTAGCTTTCAGTAAGAGCTAACTTAGCAAAAAAAGACAAAAACGGCAGGTCAATAAAGATCTGCCGTTTAGTTTTTCTTTAGCATTTCCACAGCTTTTTTTAGCAAGCTGTTCATCAAATGACCACGCTTGCCCGTTATCCTTACAGTACAAGTTCAAAAGAACTTGCGACTAAGCAAAGGAGGCAAAAACTATGCTGAAACTGTTTACCCAATTACTCACGATTTCATTGGCCCTGTTTGCCTTTACCCGCTACAGACGCTCACGCCGCCAACTGGCAGTAGTACCTGCCCACCAGCGGCATAATTAAGCAATCGTGACACTTCCTTTTTCCCTTGAATTTGAATTCTATCTAATCGCTGGTACACCGCTTTAGCCAGCATTGCATTAAATTTCTTATTTTTTCACAACACACAAACCTCCATCTCGATGGCAAAAAGCCCTGGCAATCGCCAGGGCTTTCTTGCGCTTATATTACTTTTTACTAGCTCTTACAGGTTCTTGACCCACTTCAAAGAAGCAGAAACATTGATCTTGATTGGATCACCGTACTTGACACCCTTGTTCAAAGCTGCTAAGTCCGCTCCATCAAGGTAGTAGACATAGTGATAGACACTGGTTGCGTCAGTAAACTTGACTTGGTATTCCTTGCTTGAAGCAATGCCAGTATTTACGGCTTCAGCAATTTTGGCAAAGTTATCGGCAGAGATTTCCGTCCCCTTTTCACCAGTCAGGTATTGAGCAGCTGCCTTTTCGATCAAAGAAGTGTCTTCAGCTGACAGCTTTTGCCCCACAGTCATTGGGCCGTCGATGGTGACATTGTCCAGGCCCCAAACAGTCGTAGCAGTTGCTTCAACAGTTGAAGTTGCCTTTTCGATCACCTTTTCGTCCTTGACCAAGGTTGCCGTGTAGTTGACCGTGATTGGGCTGCCGTAAGTTGCGCCTTCGTTGGCCTTAAGGAAGTTGGCCAGCTTTTCAGCAGACGTATTTCCTTGCAGCCAGTATTCGTAGTGGTAGTTGTTGCCGGCAGCGTCCTTGAACTGGTCGCTCTTGAGGCTGTCAGTAAGGCCTGAGAAGATTTCCTTCAAAGAAGCTTCACTGATCTTGGTCCCCTTGACCCCGTTCAAGTACTTGGAAACAGTCTTATCCAGGTAGTTAGTCAAAGTTAAGTCTTGTCCCACCTGCAACTGGTTTTCGGTCTTAAGGCTTGATTGATCAGCCCCGTAAAGAGCAGCCAATTTTGGCGTAACAGCAGAAGCCGTATTTTCAGCTGACTGGTAACCTTCCAGCATCCCCTTGTAAAACATCAGAGATTGAAGTGGGTAGCCATGGTCATCAAAGAGAGTCATGTTGTCCCAAGTAGACCCGCCCCAGGTTTCCTTGCCATTGTAGTGCATTTCATTGTCTGGAGCGTAACCGATGGCGTACTTGGAAGCCCAGCCAGTCCCGTAGACGTTAACCAGCTGCTTGTTGTAGTTCCAGCTGTTCCAGCCAGCTCTGACCGCGATTTGAGCTGGTTCCCAGTAGAAGGCACCAACACCGCCGCCAGCAACCAAGGACTTGTAGAGGGCAGTTACTTCATCGACCTGACCTTGCGGGCCAACCGCGTAGTCGCTTGGCGCATAGCCGATGTTGTTGTTAGTACCGTCTGAGTCATTAACATTGTTCAGCCAGCTGGTTTCCATGACGACGACCCGCTTGCCGAATTCCTTTTGGGCCATCTGCTGCACCTTCAGCAGGTTGTCTGGGTTGTTGTTGGAGCTGCCCCAGAATGGGTAGTAGGAAGTCCCCAGGTAGTCATAGTCAACGCCGTTGTTCTTCAAGACAGTCATGATCATCCGGTAGCGGTTGACGTCTGGTGATTCAAATTGAACGGCGATCTTGGCGTCCTTGTTGGCAGTTCTGACCGCCTTAGCAGCGGTAGCCAGGTAGCGGGCAACGGTTGTCCCGTAGTCGCTCTGCCAGAGCTTGTTCCAGTCGCCGCCGGTCAATTGGTCGGCATCATAGCCGAAGGTCCCCTTGGTGATTTCATTACCGATCTGGACCATGGCTGGAGCCACCCCGGCCTTTTCCATATCGGTCAAGACCTTCTTGGTGTAAAGGGAAATAGCTTCATTCAATTCAGCACTGGACAGGTTCTTCCAGGACTTAGGCAGAAGCTGCTTGGCCGGGTCAGCCCAGAAGTCAGAATAGTGGAAGTCCAAGAGAACCTTCATCCCGTACTTCTTAGCCTGCAAGGCAGTCTTGATCAGGCTTTCTTCGTCGGTGTTACCGCCGCCGTAGCCCTGGCCGTCAGCGTTGTAAGGGTTGTTCCATAAACGCAGGCGGACCCAGTTGACCCCGGCTTCCTTCAAAACATCGAACAAGTCAGCTTCTTTGCCGTTAAAGTCATAGTACTTCACGCCGGCTTTAAGCATGGCCTGGTAGGTTGACACGTCTACCCCGCGGGCCATGTCGTCAGTCATGCCTGGGATCTTTTCCACCTTGACGCTTTCGTACTTGAGGCCAGTTTCAGTCCCGTTTTGGTAGGCAGCGGTAATTTCATCAGCCGTCTTCTTGCTGGTTGGCGTTTCATCCACTGCTTCATTGTTATTGCCGGCCCCTTCAGTCAGGGTCGCGGTGAAGTTGGCCTTGATGGCGTCTCCGTACTTAACTCCCTTGTTCAGAGCCAGGAAGTTGGCTAATTTAGCGGCGCTGTCTGCCCCTTCCAGCCAGTAGGCATAGTGGTAGGTCTTACCAGCTTCATCGCTGTAGTCGGTCGTGCCAACGTAAGCCGTATCGTCGCCGCCCAGGCCTGCTTCAATTGCCGTCAAAACATCCTGGCTGATTTCAGTTCCAACCGGGCCAGACAAAAGTGAGGAAGAGATATTGGCAAGCAGCTTTTTGCTTTCGTCAGCCGTAAAGGCCTGGCCGTCCTTTAAACCGTTCTTGACGCTAACCTTGTCCTGGCCGTAAACCTTAGTCACGGATGGAGCAAGAGTGGATGATGCTTGAGCAGGCTGGGTTACTGCTTCAACCTTGTAGATCAAGCCGGCCAAAGTGCCGTTGTAGTAGCCGGCCCCAACCACGCTGCCAGCGGCGCTGGTCGTCCCCAGCTGTCTGAGCAAGTCACTGACGAACTGGGCAGCAGTTTCATTGTTCTTGGAGACATCAGTCTTCAAAGTTGCCAGAACCTTGCCCTGCATAGAACTGTTCTTTTCCATCAAGGAAGCGATGACAGTCTTGTCTTCCTTGACATCGCCCTGGGCCAGGAGCTGAGCCATTTCGTGAACAGCAGATTCCTGGTAGCCGTTCTTGGATTCAGTCCAGTCATACTTGACCCCATTCTTCAGCTTGACTGCAGTCAGGAATTCAGTTTGATCCCGCAAAAGCTGGGCGTGGTCCATGCCATTTTTCACAGAGCCATCCTTGTCAAAGGAAACCTTGATCCCATTTAAGGTCTTGCTGGTGTTTTTGGCAATCTTGCCTGTCGCGTCAGCGTAATATTGCTTGCCGTTAACCTTGATGAACTGGTTCTTAACTACCTGGCCATTAGCGTCGTAGTAGTTGGTAACGCCAGAAGTCGTCTTAAAGGCATTCTTGGTTGGCTGAGCAGTAGCCGTAACTGCCTTTTGAGCCGTTGCCTGGACTGCCTTGCTGGCCGTGTTAGTTGCTGGAGCAGTAGCAGCAGGCTTAGCTGTAGTGTTTGTAGCAGTATTAGTTGGATTAGTTGTCGTAGTCGCTGTAGTTGTTGTAGTAGCAGCAGTAGTCTTGTTTTCACTTACTGCATTACTAGTCGCAGCAGTGGTATCAGTTGACTTGTTTTCAACCGTGGACTTAGCTGCAGCAAGGCTTTCAGCCTGTTGGTCCTGAACAACAGCAGTCTGCTCGTTCTTATCAGTGGCCGTGTCCGCCTTTACGCTGCTAGCGCTGCCGACAGCCAGGCCAGTAGCCAGCAGGGCTACGCCGGCAGCTGTCAAACTCTTATTAGACTTGAAGTGCTTAATCCGTCTCTTCTTCATAAGCTTATTCCTCTTTAAATTCCTCTTAATGCAATTGAATTGTATTTTCTTTTTCTTGCTTTTCTTCTGTTTCTTCGGTTCTCTCAAAAAATGCCCAACAGAAATTGTTGAGCATTCTTTGTTAAATTGCTTGGCTTACAGGTTCTTGACCCACTTCAAGGAAGCAGAAACGTTGATCTTGATTGGATCGCCGTACTTAGCCCCCTTGTTCAAAGCTGCTAAGTCATTACCATCAAGGTAGTAGACGTAGTGGTAGACACTGGTTGCGTCAGTAAACTTGACTTGGTATTCCTTGCTTGAAGCAATGCCAGTATTTACGGCTTCAGCAATTTTGGCAAAGTTATCGGCAGAGATTTCCGTCCCCTTTTCACCAGTCAGGTATTGAGCAGCTGCCTTTTCGATCAAAGAAGTGTCTTCAGCTGACAGCTTTTGCCCCACAGTCATTGGGCCGTCGATGGTGACATTGTCCAGGCCCCAAACAGTCGTAGCAGTTGCTTCAACAGTTGAAGTTGCCTTTTCGATCACCTTTTCGTCCTTGACCAAGGTTGCCGTGTAGTTGACCGTGATTGGGCTGCCGTAAGTTGCGCCTTCGTTGGCCTTAAGGAAGTTGGCCAGCTTTTCAGCAGACGTATTTCCTTGCAGCCAGTATTCGTAGTGGTAGTTGTTGCCGGCAGCGTCCTTGAACTGGTCGCTCTTCAGACCATCAGTGAGGCCCGAGTAGAGGGCCTTCAGAGAAGTTTCGCTGATCTTGGTCCCCTTGATCCCGTTCAAGTACTTGGAAACAGATGAATCCAGGTAATTGGTCAAAGTCAAGTCTTGGCCGACCTGCAACTGATTTTCGGCCTTAAGGCTTGATTGATCTGCCCCGTAAAGAGCTGCCAGTTTCGGCGTAACAGCGGAAGCAGTGTTTTCAGCTGATTCATAGCCAGTCAGGAAGCCCTTGTACATCATCAAGGATTGGAGCGGGTAGCCATGGTCATCAAAGAGGGCCACGTTGTCCCAAGTTGAGCCACCCCAAGTTTCCTTGCCCTCGTAGTACATTACGTTTTCAGGAGCATAGCCGATCGCGTACTTAGAAGCCCAGCCAGTCCCGTAGACATTGGACATTTCCTTGTTGTAGTTCCAGTTGTTCCAGCCGGCCTTAACCGCGATTTGGGCTGGTTCCCAGTAGAAGGCACCAACGCTGCCGCCAGCAATGATGGCCTTGTACATATCAGCCATCGCGTTGACTTGCCCTTGCGGATCAGCCGTGTAGGAAACGCCATCTGGCATGGTCGGCATTTGCCCGATTGAGTTGCCAGTACCATCTGAGTCATTCATGTTGTTCAGCCAGCCAGTTTCCAGAATGACCGTCGTCTTGCCGAATTCTTCCTTGGCCATCTTTTCAACAGCCAGCAGGTTGTTCGGCGTGTTGGCACCCTTGCCCAGGCTTTGGCCCTTGTAAGTGCCGTTGTCGTTGCCGGTTGACCAGAATGGGTAGTAAGAAGTCCCCAGATAGTCGTAGTCGATCCCGTGCTTCTTGAAGACAGTCATGATAGTCCGGTACTTGTAGATGTTTGGCGTTTCCAGCTGCAGGGCAATCTTAGCCTGAGGAGCAGCATTTCTGACCGCCTTGGCCGCGGTTGCCAGGTATTCAGCTACCTGGTCACCGTTGGCGCTCTTCCACAAAGTTTCCCAGTTGCCGCCGTGGTCACGGTCAGTGTACAGGCCAAAGGCCCCGTTGGTGATTTCGTTGCCGACTTGCACCATGTCAGCACTGGCACCGGCTTCGCGCAGGTCTGTGAGGACCTTTTCAGTGTAAAGCTTGATTGATTCGTTTAAGGCATTGACTGACAGGTCCTTCCAGGCCTTTGGCAGGATCTGCTTGGCCGGGTCAACCCAGAAGTCGGAGTAGTGGAAGTCCAAAAGAACCTTCATCCCGTACTTCTTGGCTTCGCTGGCCATCTTGATCACGCTGGCTTCATCAGTGTTACCACCGCCGTAACCCATGCCGTCAGCATTGTATGGGTCGTTCCAGATCCGCAGGCGGACCCAGTTGACCCCGGCGTCAGCCAGAACCTTGATCAAGCTGGCTTCTTTGCCCTCAAAGTCGTAAAACTTAACGCCAGCGTTGACCAAAGACTGGTAAGTTGAGATATCAACCCCACGGATCATGTCATCAGTCATGCCAGGGATTTTTTCCACCTTGACGCTTTCGTACTTAAGGCCGGTTTCAGACCCGGTCTGGTAGGCAGCGGTAATTTCGTCAGCCGTCTTCTTGCTGGTTGGCGTTTCATCCACTGCGTCAGTATTAGTGCCCGCGCCGGCAATCAAAGTAGCCGTGTAGACAGCCTTCAAGGCATCACCGTACTTAACGCCAGCGTTGGCCTTGAGGAAGTTGGCCAGCTTCTCAGCGCTGTCCTTGCCGCTGAGCCAGTATTGGTAGTGGTAGGCCTTGCCATTCGCGTCATAGTACAGGCTGCTGCCTTCAAAGGCAGTTGCATCCCCAGCCAGGCCGGCAAAGATAGTTTGCAGGACCTCTTGACTGATGGCCGTGCCAGCCTTGCCAGTCAACAGAGCTGATGAAACGCCGTCAGTCAAAGTCTTGGCGTCTTCATCGCTCATCTTAGTGGTAACCGGGTTGGTTACCTTGCCAGCGTCGCTGTAAACAGCGCTGACGCTTGGGTCAATCTTGGAGACAGCTTCTGCCGCCTTCTTCACTTCTTCAACCTTGTAGATCAAGGCAGCAGCTACACCGTTGTAGTAGCCGGCCCCGATCACGCTGCCAGTAGCATCAGCCGTGCCCAGCTTGGAAACCAGGGTTGCAGCTACTTGGCTGGCGGTAGCGCCGCTTTGGCCGATGTTCAAGGTCAAGCTGGCCAAGACCTTGCCGGACATGGAAGAGTTGTTTTCCATTAAAGTAGCGATCAAGTCATTGTTGTTCTTGACGTCACCTTGGGCCAGGAGCTGGGCCATTTCATGGGTAGCTGATTCCTGGTACTTGTTCTTAGTTTCAGTCCAGTCATACTTGACTGACTTCTTCAGCTTGCTTGCGGCTGAAAATTCGATTTGGTCGCGGAGCAATTGGCCAAAGTCCAAGCCATTGCTGATAGCACCAGTCTTGTCAAAAGTAGCAGTAATCCCGTTAACCTTCTTGGTCGTGCTCTTGGCAATCTGGCCATTAGCGTCAGCGTAGTATTGCTTGCCACTGACCGTGAAGACCTGATTCTTGACTACCTGGCCATTGGCGTCATAGTAAGAAGTCTTGCCGTTGGTCGTCTTAAAGGCGCTCTTAGTAGCCGTAGCCGTGGTAGTAGTTGCCGCCTTAGTCGCCGTTACCGCGCTGGTCTTGGTCTGCACAGCGCCCGCAGCTGCCGTCTTAGTAGTGGTAGTAGCTGCGGTAGTCTTCTTGGCAGTATCTGCAGTGGTGGTAGCAGCAGTCTTTGCCGTATTTGCAGTATCTGCGGCAGTCTTGCTATCAGTTGCTGCAGTGTTAGCAGTCGCATCAGCAGTTTTAGTGTCAGTTGTTTGCGCTGCTTGGGTGTCAGTACTTTGGACGGCTTGCTTTTGCTCAGTTTGAGCCGCTTGGGCATTGGCCGTCTGTTGGTCCTGGCTGTCAGTTACGTCAGCCTTGGCTGGGTTGGCATAGGCCAAGCCAGTTGCCGTGGCTAACAGGGCCAGATTGGCCGCTACGATTTTCTTGCTCTTAAAATGCTTGATTCGTCTCTTTTTCATAGAGGTCCTTCCCAATTTTTTCCATTAAAATTCTATCTTAGATCATTATACCGTTTTCAATTAATTTGTTCAGCTTTTTTCTGGAAACTGGCCGCTTGTAATGCAAACGTTAAAAAAGCCATTCTTAGCCCTTTTGCCTTGCTTGTGTGTAAAAAAGAGCCAATAATATTATTTATAGAGACTTTGTAAAATTCGCGAAAAATTCATTTTGCTTTAACCCTAACTGAACTTAGAAAGCAGGTGCATCATGTCCTCACTCAATCAAAAACTGGCCAGTCTTTTCCTGATCGACAGCACTGGCGATTTTACTGAAAACCTCCGCCTTTTGGACCATTACCAGCCAGCCGGCCTTCTCCTTTTTGCCAAAGACCTGGCAGGGCTAAGCGAAAAAGCCGTCAAAGAGCGGCTGGCCGCCTACCGGCAGGCCCGGCCGGGTCTGCTGCTTGCCATTGACCAGGAAGGCGGCTTGGTCAGCCGCTTGTCTGCTCTTTACCCAAGCCGGTCCTATCCCAGCCAGGCTGAGCTTTTGCAAAAGGGCGCCGACTTTTTCTTAACCGAAAGCAGAAAGACCGCCCTGGAATTAAAAAACTTAGGCATCAACTTAAACTTTGCTCCGGTGGCTGACCTTGCCCTTGATCCCGCCAGCTTTATCTACAGCCGGACCCTGCAGCTGGGAGCTGAAGAAACCGGGCCGGCAATCGCGGCCTTTGTCAAGCTTTACCGGCAGCTGGGGATCGCCTCCTGCGCCAAGCACTTCCCTGGCTACGGGGATGCCGGCGACACCCACCAGGCTCCGGCTAAAGACCATAGAAGCCTTAAAGAGGCCCAGCTGGACCTTTTGCCCTTTAAAGCAGCGATCACGGCTGGCGTGCCGACCATCATGGTGGCCCACTTGGAAGTTGCCTGCTATAGCGCTGGCCCTGCATCCCTTTCCCCGGAAATCTACCGCCTGCTCAAGCAAGAGCTTCACTATTCCGGTGTGGCCATCACCGACGACTTAGCCATGGCGGCAGCACATGAAAGCGGCTGCCCGGAGCTTTTGGCCTTAAAGGCCGGAGCCGACCTTCTCTTAGGCGGCAGATTGGAAAACTTGCCAATCTTAGAAGCAGCTGCAGAAAGCGGCGAATTGCCGGAAGAGCGGATCAAAGACGCCCTGGTCCGGGTCCAGACCCTGCAGGACGATTATTCTCTTTAGGATCCTTTTTACAAAAATTCTTTAACATGTATCAATTAACGACAAAAAAGGCAGATCGCTTGATCTGCCTTTTTATCTTGCAATTTTATTGTCTATTTTTTACTTTGTTTAAGTCTTAGAGAAAGTATCAAACATGATCTCTTTCAAGATCTGGTAGCCAACGTCCTTGACCTTGTCTTCGCCAAAGCTGCGCTGGTTCAGAAGCAGGATGATCCCGTTCTTGTTGTCAGCCGTCAGCTGGAAGTAGGCAGCATAGTGGGCGCTGCCGATAGCCCCGTAGGCCAGCTTGACCTTCTCCCCCTTCTTGAGGTAGACCCCGCCGCTGTAGCGATTGATCTTGCTCTTGAGGTGGGTCAGCTGGTGAAAGGCGCTTGGTGACAGGAATTGCCCCGTCCCCAAAGCCTCTTGAATCAGATAGTAGTCGCCAGCCGTCGTCAGCATGTTTCCGGCCCCAACCAGCTGGGACAGGCGGGTCTTTTCCAAAACTGCCGCCTGCTGGTAGTTCTTGCCATGCTGATATCTGTAAGATACGGCCAGCTTTTTATTCTTAGGCAGCTGGCTGCTTACATAAGTTGACGTCAGACCCAGCCGCTGGACTACCCGCTTCTTAAAGTTCCAGGCATATGACTTATGGCTGACCTTCTTGATAATGCCCGCCAGCAAAATGTAGTTGACGTCGCTGTAGTGGTAGCTGCCCACCTTGTCTTGCGGCAATTGGTTGGCCCGGGTCACGATCCATTTTACAGCTTGGTCTTCACTGTAGTTGATATGGCGGTCAACTTCTACATCTGGGATCTGCAAACCTGAAGTATGGGAAAGCAGATTGCCCACGCTGATCTTCTTGGCGTTCTT
The DNA here is from genome assembly GCF_051873315.1 of Lactobacillus sp. GTDB lineage: Bacteria > Bacillota > Bacilli > Lactobacillales > Lactobacillaceae > Lactobacillus. The sequence goes on along the minus strand of NZ_JBJEES010000112.1, from coordinate 13,173 downwards.
CAAAGCCGGGTACCAGCGGGAGATCTTCGTGTTTTGGCTAAAAGCACTTGAACTGCCCTTTTTTTCCTCCATCAGCTGCATGACCATAGCGCCGGTTACTTCCTTTTGCATGGAAGCTGCCGGGTAGACGACCTGGCGGTCCCCATTTTTGATCTTCTTTTTAGCGTCAGCCAGTCCGTAGTTGACAACCTGGACGTGTCCATTCTTGATCACGGCCACGCTGCCAGCCACATGCTTCTTCTTGAAGAGCTTCTCGACAAAAACATGCATGTCAGCTGCCGTGACCTGGTCTGGCGCGGTTTCCTCCGGCCAGGCGGCGACGCAGGCACCGGCGCAAATCCCGGCAAGCAGCAGTGAAGTGATGATCTTTCTTCCCTTTTTAAACAACAGCAATCTTTCCTCCCTTGGATACATTAAGAACATTATACGGCCATTCCGGCAAAAAGGCAGGAAAGTTATTACTTTTTTAAAAAATTAAAAAATTGCTCACTAATTCAAACTGAAAGTTCCCGGCTGGATCTTCTGCAGCAGGCCAAAGGCCAGGCCCTTGATCTGCTGCTCAGTCTGGCTGCGCTCGTTGACGAACATGATGATTCCGTTTCTGTTGTCAGCCGTCAGCTGGACATAAGTTCCGTAGTGTTCCTCCCGAATTGAGCCAAAGGCGGACTTGAGCTTGCTGCTACGCTTCATGTACATGCCGCCGCTGTAGGTAGTCTTTCTGGCCTTAAGGTGAGTCAGATAGTTGAAGTCACTCTGGTTCAAAATTGCCCCGTTCTGCAGGGCCAGCATGATTTCGTAATATTCAACCGGCGTGGTGCACATGTTGCCGGCACCTGGGATCTGAGAAGCCACGGACTTTGGCAGGGAAACCGGTCTTTGGTACTTTCTCTGCCAAAGGTAAGCATAAGATACCGCCTGGCTGCGGGTCCAAGGAATGTCGTGTCTGAGGCTGGTGTGGGCTAAGCCCAAGGGACGGACAATCCGGCGGTTGAAGTTGTAGGCGTAAGTGTGGCCGGTCAGTTTGCGGATGATGCCCACCAACAAAATGTAGTTGGCATTGTTGTAGTTGAAGCTTCCGATCTTGTATTGCCAGCTGCCATTGATCTTCTGGGTCACCCAGTCGATGGCCTTGCTTTCAGACAAGTTCCGGCCCCGGTTGCTTTCAGAGCCAGGCGCCCGGTAGCCGCTCGTTTGCGTCAGCAGGTTGCCGACCGTCACATAGCGGGCATTTTTCAGCTTAGGATACCAGCGGGAAATCTTGGTGTACTGGCTGAAACTTTGCTTGGTGTGCTTCTTTTCGTTCATGATCTGCACCAGCATGGCCCCAGTCACTACCTTTTGCAAGGAGGCGGCTGGATAAGTCACATTGTAAGCGCCGTTCTTCATCCGCCGGCCAAACCAGGCATAACCATAGTTGACGGTCTTAACGCTGCCGTTTTGGACCAAAAGGACTGACCCGGCCAGGTGATTGTCCCGCATCACCCGGTTGACGTCGCTCTTAGTTGCTTCCGCATGAACCGTAGCTGGCGCTAAAGCCGGAAGCAGGAGGCTGGCAGCTAAAGCCAATTTGCCGGCTGCTTTTGCTGATTTTTTCAAAAAAAGATCTTTAAAATTCAAACTGTTTTTCCCTTTCTCATCATAAATATAACCACAAATTATGTTAGCCCTAATATTTTCTAAAAACAAGGGAAGCAGTGTTACGTTTTAATTACAGGATTTTTTCCCGCAAAAAAAGACCACCGGAAGCAACCGATGGTCATTTAGAAGTGTTCAAGATTTACTTAACGGCATCCTTCAAGGCCTTGCCTGGCTTGAAGGCTGGAACCTTGCTTGCAGGAATTTCGATTTCAGCGCCAGTTTGCGGGTTGCGGCCCTTCCGAGCAGCGCGTTCACGAACTTCAAAAGTCCCAAAGCCGATCAATTGTACCTTTTCGCCCTTAGCAAGTGCTTCTTCGATTGATGCAAACAAAGCGTCAACGATTTGAGCAGATTCCTTCTTGCTGAATTCAGTCTTTTCACTTACAACTGAGACAAGTTCAGTCTTGTTCATCTTGTTTCCTCATCTTTCTATTAAAAGGCCCAGCAAAATGCCGAAGCTTAATCATATGCTTAATTATAGCAAAACTTTGCCGCCGCAACAGCCTTTCTCTGAAATAGCTGAGAAAAAATACCAAAATTACAAAAACGTTTTAGTGTAATATTCCTATTTCACTGGCACGCAGTGCTTGTCGTTGATGGCCTTGACCTTGTCCACCCGCCGGCGGTACTTTTCTTCCATCAAAGGATCCGTGGTCAGCCAGGTCTTGACGATTTCGCCGGCCATCATATCACCGATGATCTTAGCCCCTAAACAAAGGACGTTGGAGTCGGTGTGCTGGCGGGCAAGCTTGGCGCAGAAAGGATCCTGGCAGACCGCGGCGTAGATGCCGTTGATCTTGTTGGCGATCAAGGCGCTGCCATAGCCAACCCCGTCAACGAAAATGCCCCGGTCGCATTCGCCCTTGGCTACAGCCAGGCTAGCTGGGTAGACGAAGTCTGACAGGTCGCAGGATTCTTCATTATCAGTCCCGAAGTCAACTACTTCATAGCCATTTTCTTCGAGGTAGGCCTTGATTTCGTTCTTCAAGCGGGTGCCGGCGTGGTCATTTGCCATTGCAATCTTCATTTTTATGCCTTCTTCTATTTCAATAAAAAACTCTTTCGCCTCTATTCTACCATTTTCAAAGAAAGGGGAAAGTTGCGCGTAAATTTTAGCCTTTTTTAAATAAGTTCATGCATTTTGATCAATTTCTTGCCATATTTGTTTCTAATTATCCGGATAGAATCTTATTAATATCAAGGAAAGTATTTTATGGCAAGGAGGGACTACAATGTCTGCCAGAAAAGTTATCACGAGTGTACTCGCCGTCGGAACAACCATCGCTATCGCCATCGACGGCTATCTCTTATTTTTAAAAGCTGACCAAGCCAATTCTACTGCGTCTACAGCTTCATCCAGCACAAGCACTGCTGCTTCATCTGCTTCATCAACTTCATCTTCTTCAAGTTCATTCACGTCCAGCGGCTTAAAAGACGGAACCTATAGCGGTAAAAGCGTCAGCACCCAGTGGGGCGAGGTCCAAGTCCAGATCAAGGTCAGCGGGGGAAAAATCACCACGGTCAATGTCTTAAAGTACCCGTCAGACAACGACCATTCCCAGCAGATCAACGACCAGGCCCTGCCTGTCTATAAAAAAGAGGCCATCGCGGCCCAGAGCGCTGACATCCAGCAGGTTTCCGGGGCTACCGTCACCTATGAGGGCTTCACCCAGTCCCTGCAAAACGCCATCACCCAGGCAAAAGAAAGCTAGTGGCGATCATGACTGTAACCTGCCTTAACCAAACAGTGGAAGCCATGACCATTCCTTTCACTGTTTCCGTTGCTGTTCAAGGAGAGGCATCCCCGGACTTGACCCAGGCTTTTTCAAACTCCTGCAACAAAATTCATGCAGAATTAAAAAGAATCGAAGCTGATTTTTCCGCCTTTTTGCCGGACTCCTTAGTCAGCCGCTTTGCTGAAGGCGATGAAAGCATCCTCTTGGCCAATACTGAATTTCAAGAGGTCTACGCGGCTGCCCTTTTAGCTAAAGAAGAAACGGCTGGCGCCTTTGACCCTTATTTTGCCGGCAAATTCAACCCCACCGGCCTGGTCAAGGGCTGGGCAGTGGAAAAAATCTTTGCCTCCTGCCTTATGCCCCTGGCGGCTTTTCCCGAAGTCACCGGCCTTTGCATCAACGGCGGCGGGGACCTGCAGGCCTGGACCAAGGGGGACTTCCGCTGGAAAACCGGCATTGAGAACCCGGCCCAGCCCCGCCTGCTTTTAGCCATTTATGATTTGGCCAGCCAGGCCTTGGCAAGTTCGGGCTATGCCTACCGCGGCCAGCACGTGACTTTAACCGGACCTGCCGACCTCAGCCAGGTCACGGTTCTTGCTCCAGACTTAACTTTTGCTGACATCTGGGCAACGGCCGGCCTGGCCATGGGCGAAGACGCCCTTAAGGAGCAGATTGCCCAAAGAAGGCTCAGCGGCTTATACGCCAGAAAAGACGGCCAGCTGGCCCTGTTTACAGAAGGAGAACTTCAATATGTTCAAAAAGCATGACTACACCTTGGGCGTCTTATGGGCGGCGGCGATTTTTATCCTCCCTTTGCCCTTCATCCAGACCCTGGAAGCTGGCCTGCCGGCCATCTATTATCCGCAAAAGCTGCCCATCATGGCCGGGACCATCGCCTATGTCTGGCTGCTATTGGCCATTTACCTCTCTACTCTCCCGCGCTGGCTTGACCGCTTGATCGGCCTGCCAAAGGTCTACATGATCCATGGCATCATGAGCCTGGGCGCCATCCTTTTAGCCTGGCTGCATATGCAAGGGTCACCTTCAGCTGGCCTTATCAAGCAGACTGGCAATATCGCCTTCTACCTCTTCTTGGGCCTGGCGGTTTATTCCATGGTCTTCATGGCCGGCTGGCTGACCAAGCGGGCCCCATTTTTGGCAAAAATCAAGCAGGTCCTGGAGGAAAAAGTCTTCAAGCACGAGCTTTCCATTTGGCTGCACCGGTTAAACCTGCTGGCCGTCTTGCTGGTCTTTATCCACATCCAGCTGATCCCTTATATCCGGGCCATTACCCCCTTCATGGCCTGGATCTGGATGGCCACTGTCTTCGTTTTTGCCAGCTATTTCATCAGCCTGGCCAAAAGCCGGGGAAAAAGCAACGCGGAACTCCTTGACAGCCGCTTGATCGCTGACAATGTCCTGGAACTGACTTTAAAGACTGACCAGAATTTGACTAGCTTTGAACCAGGCGACTTCGTCTTCCTCTCTTTTCCAGAAGAAAAAGGCCTGGAAGAACCCCACCCCTTCTCCTTCGTCAACCTCCCTAAAGAAGAGAAACAGGTTGTGCTGGCCATCAGAGGCGACGGTGACTTCACCAGACAATTGCAAGAGCTCAAGCCACCAGTCAGAGCCCGCCTCAGTCCCAGCTTTGGCCGCTACCAGGAAGCCATTGCCGAGGCCAAGCCGGACCAGCTCTTGCTGATCGCTGGCGGAATCGGGGTTGTCCCCCTCTTGTCGGTGATTGACGGCAATCCAGACTTGCCCACTAAAGTTTTTTACAATGCCCATACCAAGGAATCCTTGATCTATGAGGAAAAATTCTACTACTGGAACAGCCGGGAAAATTTCCAGAGCCGCTGCCAGGTAGGCCGCTTTAAAGACGAGGAAATTTTGGATTCCCTGCCTGAAGATTTTTCAGGCCTCCAGGTTCTAATCGGCGGTCCCCAGGTCATGGCCGACCACTGGATCAAGCTTTTAAAAGAAGCGGGCCTGCCTGCTGGGCAGATCTATTATGAAGAATTCGACTGGTAGAAAATAAGCCAAACAAAAAGTGAGACCAAGCGGTCTCACTTTTTCTATGTGCTTAATTAGCGATGTAGGCGTACTTGAAGTTGTAGCAGACACCGGCACTGTTGTAGATAATGCCCTTGACCTTGCTCTTGATCATCCAGGCCTTGTTGGCTTGAGTCAGCGGAGTTACCCCCTGGTTGACCATCAAGACGTTTTCAGCCTTGGCCAAAAGCTTCATGCGGGCTGTCCCGGAGCTGGTCTTAGATGCCGCGATCAGCTTGTCGTATTCCTTATTGCTCCACTTGCCGTAATTGTAGGAGTTACCGGTCGTTTCACAGTCAAGGAAGGAGATCGGGTCAGCGTAGTCGGCGATCCAGCCAGACAGGGTGCATTCAAAGTTGCCGGCCAGGACCCGGTTGAGCTTGGTCTTGGAAGGGATGCTCTGCACCTTGACAGTGATCTTGCTTCCAAAAGCAGTTTCCAATTGGCTTTGGACAAATTCAGCCAGTTTCTTGGAAGTATCATCGTCAGAAGCTAACAGAGTGAAGGACAGTTTGCTCAAGCCCTCTTCCTTCAAGCCCTTTTCAAAGTACTGCTTGGCCAGCTTTTTGTTGTAGCTGGTGTACTTTTTAGCTTCGCTGCTTTCTGCCAGCTTGGTGAAATCCTCGCCACTAACAGTGGTCAAGCCGCTGGAAGTAAAGGTCATCGCTGCCTTGTAGGTGGCCCCTAGAGTCTTGGACAGGCTGGAGCGGTTGATGGCCATGGAGATCCCTCGGCGGAGGTTGGTGCTGGCAAACTTGCTGTACTTCTTCAAGTTGAACTGGAGGTACTGGGTGTTGGCCACTTTTCTGATCGTGTAGCCCTTGGACTTGGTCAATTGCTTGGAGGCCTGGGCGTCCAGGATGGTCCCGTCCAATTTTCCTGCCTGGTAGAGGTTGTAGGCTGTTGACGGGGACTTTTGGACAGAGTAGTTGATCTGGGTCAGCTTGACATTCTTCTTATCCCAGTAGTACTTGTTTTTGACCAGCTTCCAAGAGAGGTTGGAGCCAGACCAGCCCTTGTGAACGAATGGGCCGTTGTAGACCATGTATTTAGAAGCGGTCCCGTACTTGGATCCGTACTTCTTGACTGCTTGTTCATTTTGCGGGAAGAAAAGCGGGAAGGCCATCAAGAGCTTAAAGTATGGGATCTTCCGCTCTAAATTAACGACCAGCTTGTACTTGCCCACGGCTTTGATGCCAAGGGTGGAAGCTTTTTTCTTACCGGCCACGATCGCGTCAGCGTTTTTGATCCCAGAAAAAAGATAGGAGTATTCTGACGCGGTCTTCGGGTCAACCGTCCGCTTCCAGGAGTAGACGAAGTCCTTGGCGGTCAAGGCCTGGCCGTTGGACCATTTAGCATTCTTGCGGATATTGAAGGTCCAGGTCTTGCCGTCTTTAGAAACGGTTGCCTTGGTTGCCAGGGCGTTTTTAACCTTGGCATTGTTGCCCAGGGTGTAAAGGCCCTCCATGACTTGGTTGACCTGGTTGAAAGAAACGTCGTCCATGATCTTGGACACGTCAATGGTGGACAGTTCCGCCTCTTCCATCCAGTTCAGCTTTTGATTGGCCGCGGTCTTGCTGGAACTCGTCCCGCAGGCAGCCAAAAGTGTCGACGTCATGACGGCCAGGCCGCCCAGGATAATTTTGCTCTTTTTCATTTACTTTTTGCCTCAAATCAAACCAGACTGGTTCAAGGGCGCGCGATGAACCAGCACTACTGCCATTATTCCTAAATCTGCATGTCGCCTGTAGTTTCTCTCCTGATTCATCGCTTGTCACGCTCCTTTTATTGAGGTATAAATTAAGTTTTAAGTTATTTTTCATTCTATCAGTTAGAACGGAAAATGCAAGCATCTTTTTGTGAAAAAATAATTTTTTAGCAAAAAAGGCTGAAATAAAGCAAACAAAAAACGCGCCTGTGGATGTCCACAAACGCGTTCTTCGTTAATAATTAATGCCCGAGGGCCGTAATTATTTAAGGGTAACAGTTGCGCCAACTTCTTCAAGCTTAGCCTTAAGTTCGTTAGCTTCGTCTTCTGACAAGCCTTCCTTAAGAACAACTGGAGCACCGTCAACAGTCTTCTTAGCGTCCAGCAAGCTTGCGCCAGTAACTTCCTTAACGATCTTGATAACCTTAACCTTTTCAGTACCTGCTGAAGTCAATTCAACGTCGAAGCTTGACTTAGCTTCTTCAGCAGCACCAGCGGCACCAGCAGCAGCTACAGGAGCAGCAGCAGTAACGCCGAATTCTTCTTCGATAGCGTGTACCAGGTCGTTCAATTCAAGAATTGAAGCACCCTTCAATTGTTCAATGATGTTAGCAGTATCCAAAGCCATTGTAATATCCTCCGAAAATATGGAATTTAATATCTAGTTTAAAATGACCAGACTATTCAGCTGATTCTTCCTTTGATTCAGCGACAGCCTTAACAACGTATGCAAAGTTGCGTACAGGTGCTTGCAATACAGAAAGAAGCATTGAAAGCAGACCTTCGCGATTTGGAATTGCAGCCAGTTCTTCGACTTGTTCCTTGGTAGCAACTTGACCTTCAAGTGCACCACCCTTAATTTCAACAACGTCGAACTTCTTAGCGTAGTCAGCAGCGATCCGGGCAGGTGCAGTAACGTTGTCTTCATCATCAGTGTAGATCACAGCTGATGGGCCAACGAATACAGGTGCCAAATCTTCCAAGCCGGCTTGAGCAGCAGCACGACGAAGGTAAGTGTTCTTGACAACCTTCATCTTGGCGTTGCTTTCACGCAATTCTGCACGGAACGCAGTAACTTCGTCAACAGTCAAACCAAGGTAGTTGATAACTACGATGGACTTAGCTGACTTAAGTTCTTCTGCAAATTCTTCAACGAATTTAGCCTTAGCAGCGATAATAGCTTGACTCAAAATTATTCACCTCCATAAAATTTTGTAAAATTCTACAAGGCCTAAAAAACTCCATGCCAAGAAAGACATGGAGAGTTTAATAATCTTCATTATCTTCTGGCCTCGGCGGGATTGTATTGAGGCTTTACGCCACCCACGTCTTAGGTTAGAAATTTACTTTATCTAGATTACCATTTGAAACAAGATCTGTCAAACCTTTTTCGCCACTTTTTGCAAAAATCTGCTAAAATCTACTGTAATGACTTTTAGGAGGTACAATTTTGAAGAGTAAACTGATCGACATTTTCTACTTCTTCTTAGCCGGCATTTCCGGCACCCTGGCTGTCTTCAGCATGTTCAAGGACCATTCCGCCGCCAGCATCGCTTTAGACGTCTTATTCCTCATCATCAGCGCCTACTTCATTGTCCGCGGCTTCCTGGACATCGAATCTGAAAACAAGAAGCTGAGCAGGAACTGGCAGATCCTCTCCTGGATCGCCTGGTGTCTGCTCCTCTTGGGCGTCATTTTGACCTTGACTGGCTATAAGCTAGGCATTAACGGCCTGGGCTGGGGTGGCTTCATCCTCTTCTTGCTCTGCTCATTCATCGTGCCTGAACAAGCCAACGACAAGAACTTCCACGTCAAGCGCCGGGACGAGACCGGTTTTGATGATAAAAATTAAGTCTGTTTTTTAGTATTTTTTAACAAAATAAACTAGCAAACGCTTGCAGCCTGCCTTTTGAAAAAGCAGGCTCTTTTTTTGCCCCTTTTTCAACTTTTTTCAGTATATTTCTTCTCTTTCTAAATTGGTCTAGAGTTTTACAAAAAGAACCTTCATGGTATAACTAAGAGCATAAATCTTAGCAAGCAATTGGTATAGAAATAGAAGCAGAAAGGAAAAAAGGATGAACACAGCAAACACCGTCTTCTTAATTATCGCCGCCGTCCTGGTCTTGATGATGACCCCGGGCCTGGCCTTTTTCTACGGGGGCCTGGTCTCCAAGAAAAACGTAGTCAACACCATGCTCTCGGTCTTCATCATCTGTGCTTTAGCCATCGTCTTATTCGTGGCCTTTGGCTATGAGCTTTGCTTCAACGGCAACGTAGCCGGGATTTTTGGCAAAGTCCAGCACATCTTCCTCTCCGGCAGCGACTTGACCAAGGTTGTTTTAAAAGACCAGGGAATTACAGCAGCCAGCTACCTGCTTTTTGAAATGATGTTTGCCATCATCACCCCCGCCCTCTTCGTCGGGGCCACGGTGGGCCGGATGCGGTTCAACTTCCTTTTGGTCTTCGTCTTCTTCTGGTCCATCCTGGTCTACTACCCCCTGGTCCACATGGTCTGGGGCAATGGCGGGCTTTTGGCCGGCTGGGGGATCCTGGACTTTGCCGGCGGCACGGTCGTTCACATCAACGCCGGCATCACCGCCTTGGTCTTGTCCATCTTCTTAGGGCCCCGCTACCAAAAGCAGACCCGTCCTTACAGCCTGCCTTGGGTCCTTTTGGGGACTGCCATCCTCTGGCTGGGCTGGTACGGCTTCAACGCCGGCAGCGCCTTCGGCATGAACCAAACGGCTTTGACGGCCTGCTTAACCAGCACGGTTGCCGCCGCTGCTTCCATGATGACCTGGCTTTTGCTGGAAGAAGCATTCAGCGGCAAGGCCAGCCTGGATGGGATCTGCACCGGTACCCTCTGCGGGTTAGTCGGCATCACGCCGGGGGCTGGCTATGAGACCTGCGCCGGTGCCCTCTTTACCGGCATTCTCTGCAGTCTGGCCAGCTACTTCTTCATCAGCCAGGTCAAGGGGCGGCTCAGCTTTGACGATCCTCTGGATGCCTTTGGCTGCCACGGTGTCTCCGGCATCGTTGGTTCTTTGACTGTCGGCCTCTTTGCCAGTCAAAAAGTTGACCCGGGGATTTCAGCCAGCGGTCTCTTCTACGGCGGCAGCTGGGAACTTTTAGCTAAGCAGGCAGCCGGCACCCTCTTCACCATCGTCTTTACTCTCTTGATGGTCAGCTTGATTACCCTGGTCTTGAAACGCTTCGTCAACATGCGGGTCTCCGCCCGTGACGAAGAAGTCGGCCTGGACCTCAGCGAGCACGGGGAATTCGCCGACTGTCAGATCAGCGCAAGTCAGGCTATCTTTGGCAAGTAGCAGCATTTTTCTCAATATCCTATTTCATCAAATCATTTCACTTTTATCTTATCCACATCTTTTATCCTATTATCAAATCAAAAAAGCTTTGGCAAACAAACTGCCAAAGCTTTTTCTTCGTTTTACATGCTTTGTTTTTTGACTAGTTAAAGGAATACAGCCGCTGCAGGAGCAAGTAGGCCCCGCTGACCATCTGCCGCATAGGCAGAACGTCCCTTGAGACGAAATGGCCCACCAGCCGGCGTTTAAAGGACTTGTAGGTCTCCAGGTCATAAGTCTTCAAGAACTGCCAGAGCTCGTCTTTTTTGGCAATATACTCCTTCTTCTTGCCCCGGATCAAGATAACGCTGGTTACGCCCGTGACGGCCTCTAAGAAGTACTTCATGTATCTGGCATAAGGCGCCCGCTTGTTGACCTGGGAAGCGTAGAAGACGATCAGCTGCTTGTTGATCAAGATCTGCTGGTCAATCTTCTTCAGCATCACCTTTTCATTGACTGACTGGTCGTCTCTGCCGATAAAGTAGTGGTAGAGGTTGACCGGCAGGTAGCGCATGGTCTGCACCTCTACCATCGGCTCAAAGACAAAGATGTTATCATCATATGATACCTTAGTTGGTAGGGTTACCTTGGCCCGCTCCAGGACTTTCCGGTTGTAGATGACGGAGTGGAGCATGAAGTACTGGCCCATCCGCAGCTTGACCTCATCCCAGGAGAAGGTCCGCCCGACCGGCAGATGCGGGAACTTGATCACCCGCTGGCGGCCAACAGCTGGCTTATCGTAGACATAGTTGGCCAAAAAGAGGTCGACTTCCGGATTCTGTTCCAGGTAATCCAGCACCTCTTGATAGGCCTCCTGGTCCAGCCAGTCGTCGCTGTCGACGATCTTGACGTACTTGCCCTTGGCCAGGCGCAGGCCGTGGTTGATGGCCCCGCCGTGGCCGGCATTTTCCTGGTGGACGACTTCCAGGTCCAGGTTTAAGTATTTAGCTTGGTAGTCATCTAGCATCCGGCCGGTTTCATCAGTTGACCCATCGTCAACCAGGATGATCTGCACCCGGTCACCGCCCGGCAAAAGGGAGTCGACGCAGCGATTTAAGTATTCAGCTGAGTTGTAGCAGGGAACGATAAGAGTTAATAATTTTTCCACCTTGATACACTTCTTTCAGTTCGGCTATTTGTCCCCTACTAGTATAGCAAGATTTCTTAAAAGAAAGCCTTTTCCAGCACTAAAATTTTCTTAAAGCAAGATTAGGGCAAAGAAAAACTCCCCGCCAAAAGGCGAGGAGCTTAACTTAGGGATAATTAGGCCATCAAAGCGATTGGGTCCAACTTGATCCCAGGGCCAAAGGTTGCGGCAACTGCGCAGCTCTTGATGTATTGACCCTTAGCTGAAGCTGGCTTTGCACGCAAAATAGCGTTTTGCAAAGCGCGGAAGTTTTCAGTCAATTGTTCTTCAGTGAATGAAACCTTGCCGATAGCAGCGTGGATTGAAGCTTGACGGTCGACACGGTATTCTACTTGACCAGCCTTAACGTTTTGAACAGCCTTGGCAGTGTCCATAGTAACAGTACCAGTCTTAGGGTTTGGCATCAAGCCCTTAGGCCCAAGCACACGACCCAAACGACCAACCTTAGCCATCATCATTGGAGTAGCGATGACAACGTCGAAGTCCAGGTAACCGTTTTGAACCTTTTCTACCAGGTCGTCTGCGCCGACTTCGTCAGCACCGGCAGCCTTGGCTGCTTCAGCTTGTGGGCCTTCAGCAAATACGATAACCTTTACAGACTTACCAGTACCGTTTGGCAAAACGATTGAGCCACGGATTTGTTGGTCAGCTTGCTTAGGGTCAACGCTCAGGTTGTAAGATACTTCTACGGAAGCGTCAAAGTTAGCGTATGAAGTTTCCTTAACCAGCTTGATAGCGTCTTCTACTGAGTACAACTTGTTGCTGTCAACCTTCTTGGCAGCTTCTACGTATTTCTTACCATGCTTTGGCATGAAAAATCCTCCTTGTATGTGTGGTCAAACGAGCTTTCTCTTTGCTCTCCCACCTGACTTGTTAATTGGTAAAAATTAACAAATTAGTCCTTTACTTCGATACCCATACTTCTAGCAGTACCTTCAACCATGCGCATAGCAGCTTCGATTGAGGCAGCGTTAAGGTCCTTCATCTTAGTTTCAGCGATTTCCTTAACTTGAGCAGTGGTTACTGAACCAACCTTGTTCTTGTTAGGTTCGCCTGAAGCCTTTTGAATGCCAGCAGCTTGCTTCAACAAGACTGGTGCTGGAGGAGTCTTAGTTACGAAGTCGAATGAACGGTCTTCGTAAACAGTGATGACTACAGGGATGATCATGCCCTTTTGGTCAGCAGTACGAGCATTGAAGTCCTTTGTAAAGCCAACAATGTTGATACCTGCTTGACCCAAAGCAGGACCTACTGGAGGTGCAGGGGTTGCAGCGCCAGCTGGAATTTGTAACTTAACAACGTTAATAACTTTCTTTGCCACGGTCAAAACCTCCTTGATTCCGTGATGCGGTTAAAATGGAGAGTTTCCACACTCTCCTCCCACAATAATAAAGTACGTTTAATATAGTACTCTGAAAAGCGGCAGAATGCAAGACTTTTTTCTTTAGTCTTCCATCTTCTTGACTTGGTCGAAGTCCAGTTCAGCCGTAGTAGCGTGGCCAAACATGTCGATGGTCAAGAAGAGCT
>NZ_JBJEES010000111.1:0-1783 GCF_051873315.1 Lactobacillus sp. | reverse complement strand
ATCTTAGTCCCAACTGGCATCAAGGCCTACATGCCAGAAGACGAAGTCTTGATCCTGGCCAACCGGTCCTCCAACACCTTCAAGCGCAACCTGTCCTTGCCAAACGGGATTGGCGTCATCGACAGCGACTACTACAACAACCCCAACAATGAAGGGGAGATCTTCGTCCAAGTCTTGAACTACGGCGTCCGGCCCCTCAAGATCAAAAAGGGTGAGCGGATCGCCCAAGGCATCTTTATCAAGTACCTTAAAACTGACGACGACCAGCCGATTGAAAGCCAGCGTTTAAGCGGCTTTGGCTCAACCGGCAAGAAGGGCGGGAAGTAATGGCCAGAGCTAGAACCCAGTACAAGTGCCGCTCTTGCGGCTACATCTCCGCTTCTTACCTGGGTCGTTGTCCTAACTGCGGGGCCTGGAACCAGTTTGAAAAAGAAAGCCAGGAGGTCCGCCAGACTTCAACTAAGGCTACCCCCAGCCGCTTGATGGCCAGCGTGGGGGCTAAAGAAGCAGTCAAAATGTCCACCATCAAGGCGGAAAAAGAAGAGCGGATTTTAACCAAGTCTTCAGAACTCAACCGGGTCTTGGGCGGCGGGATCGTACCTGGCTCTTTAGTCTTGATCGGCGGGGATCCCGGCATCGGCAAGTCCACTTTAATGCTGCAGATCATGAGCGAATTGGCGGAAAAATACAAGGTCCTCTACGTCTCCGGGGAAGAATCAGCCAGCCAGATCAAGCTGCGGGCTGACCGCCTGGGCCTGGGCCAAAGCCCCATGCTTCTCTACCCGGAAAGCAACATGGAACACATCCGTGACCAGATTGACGACGTCAAGCCAGATTTTGTCGTCATCGACTCTATCCAGACCATGAACGAACCAAGCCTGGACTCCATGGTGGGCTCAGCTTCCCAGGTCCGGGAAGTTACCGCTGAATTGATGAAGATCGCCAAGCTCGACCAAATCACCGTCTTCGTCATCGGCCACGTGACCAAGGAAGGGGCTATCGCCGGGCCAAAAATCCTGGAGCACATGGTTGACACCGTCCTTTATTTTGAAGGCGACGAGCACCATGCTTACCGGATCCTGCACTCAGTCAAGAACCGTTTTGGGGCGGCCAACGAAATCGGCATGTTCGAAATGAAGACTGAAGGCCTGGCGGAAGTGACCAACCCTTCCGCGGTTTTCCTGGATGAACGCCTGCCCGACTCAACTGGGTCAGCCGTGGTCGTTTCTTTAGAAGGCACCCGGCCGATCTTAGGCGAAATCCAAGCCCTGGTTACCCCAACCGCTTTTGGCTATGCCAAGCGGACGACTTCTGGGCTTGACTACAACCGGGTCTCCCTGCTTTTGGCCGTCTTGGAAAAAAGAGGCAACCTGATGCTGCAAAACCAGGACGCCTATTTGTCAGCCACTGGCGGCATCCGCTTAAACGAACCAGCCATCGACCTAGCCATTGCCATGGCTATTGCTTCCAGTTATTATGACAAGGAAATCTCAGCGACTGACTGCTTTGTCGGGGAAATCGGCTTAACCGGGGAAGTCCGCCGGGTCAACCAGATCCAGGCCCGGGTCAAGGAAGCCGGCAAGGTCGGCTTTAAGCGGATTTTTATCCCTAAGTACAATATGAGCCCAAGTCTTAAGGATCTGGGAATTGAGGTAATCCCGGTTTCCAGCGTCCGCCAGGCCCTCCACTACCTTTTCTCATAGAGAAAAGGGTGTGACTGCTAAAAAATATTCATTTCATCCAATGTTAAATAGCAACGTTTCTTACCAATTCTTGATATAAT
>NZ_JBJEES010000110.1:0-27149 GCF_051873315.1 Lactobacillus sp. | reverse complement strand
AGAATATTTGAGGACATGGTCATTTTTTGCTAAAATGATCATGTTCTCTATTTCGGGGATGTTTTGGGATTCGACAGGCGCAGACCCGCGCTGGTTGCGATTCGTAGGTTACGTCTACGTTAAAACGTTAAACAGTTTAAATTAACTGCAAACGAAAACTCATACGCTGTAGCTGCTTAGTTCAGCCCAGCTGCCAATAGACTGCCTGCCCGTGGTGGTCTTGCGGTATCAACCTTACGGGATACGCTTGCTTATCACACCTGAATAAGCAAGAAGAGACTAACAGGTTAGCCGTGGCTGTTTGGCCCTGTCATATGGCGTTTTGCCCCGGTGAAGCTTAAATAATATGACTATGATCGTAGAGATTAGTGACGGGATGCGTTTGGACAGGGGTTCAATTCCCCTCATCTCCATCTGTTTAAGTAAAGAAGGCGCGTGTAGTTGATGCACGCGTCTTTTTTCGCCTTTTCCTGTTTTTTCAGAATAAAATAACAGATGCAATAAATTGCAAACAAATCAAGAGTATAATAAAAAGAGTAGAGACAATGGTTATTGCCTGTTAATACGCTATGAGTGCAGGGGGGCAACAATGAAACTCAAACAATTTTTGCTGGGCGAATATAGCTGCCAGAAAGTCAATGAAAATGGCCGGACCAAGCTCAAGGTTGAACTTTCACCGGGCTTGTTGCCAACGGCTCTCTTTGCCTGGGCTGTTTACAAGTTCCTGACAAGCGAGGACGATTAACAGCAGTTTTTTTACTTTGGATTTTAAGTAAAAAAACATATAATTAAGGCAATTAGTCCCGGTTTTGTGAAGAGGCTTTTCAATGTTTTTTCACAGAATGATTGGCGGCTTTTGATACTTTTTTGCTAGGATTAAAATATGGTGCAGAACGCACAATTATTTGCTAAGGGGTTAAAAAATGAAGATCTTAATGGTAGAAGATGACAAGTCAGTTTCACAAATGATGGAATTGTTCTTCAAGAAGGAAGGCTGGGAACAAGTTTCCGCCTACGACGGTGAAGAAGCAGTCGAAATTTTCCAGGCCCACCCGCGGGACTTTGACATCATTACTTTGGACTTGAACTTGCCAAAGAAGGACGGGATTCAAGTAGCCAAGGAAATCCGCCGGATTTCTGAAACTGTGCCGATTATTATGCTGACGGCCCGCGACAGTGAATCAGACCAGGTTCTGGGCCTGGGCGTCGGGGCTGATGACTACGTAACCAAGCCGTTCAGCCCAATCGCCTTGATTGCCAGAATCAAGGCCTTGCACCGGCGGGTAATGCTGGAAGGGCAGCCAAGAAACCTGCCGAAGAACATCCCAAGCAACGACTTCGACCTGGAAACCAACCACATCCGGATCTCCAAGAGCCGGCGGGAAGTCTACTTCGACGAAAACCGGGTTGAAGGCTTGACGCCAAAGGAATTCGACCTGCTCTACACCATGGCCCAAAAGCCAAAGCAGGTCTTCTCCCGGGAACAGCTCCTGGAACTTGTCTGGGGCTACGAATACTTCGGTGAAGAAAGAACTGTCGACGCTCACATCAAGAAGCTGCGCCAGAAGCTGGAAAAGTCCGGCCCGCAGATCATTCAAACCGTCTGGGGCGTGGGCTACAAGTTTGACGATTCACAGGTTAACGCATGAAACTGATTTATCAGCATATTCTGAGTTTTTTGATAGTTATCTTGACTTCGGTCATGATCATTGGCTTTTCAACGATCAATTACCAGAAGGAACAAGCTTATCAAAGCAACTACACGCGCTTGGAAAGTTATGCCGAAAATCTTTCAACCCTGCAGCTGTACTCTAAAAAGACACAGAGCAAGAATTCACCGCCAGTTTTTTCCGCGGATTTCTTGCAAAAGTTTTCCTTCGTCATGCGGGATGAAAATCTTAAACTGTTTTTGATGGACAAGAACTTTAAGACGACATATCCCCTTGGCGGCTATGACATTTTAAAGAAGTCAGCTAAATCGATGCTGAAAAAGGGGCAGGTTGTCCGGATCAAGGACGACCACAGCAGCGAGCAGCGGGATCTTGCCCCGAAAATCCAGGGCCGGGTAAAGCGGGACGGCTTAAGAAAGCGGAGCAACCGCCTTTTCGCCGCTGAAAGCTATACCTGGGTCGTGGTTCCCCAGATCCAAGGATCAGGGTCAAACAAGAAGGTGGTCGGAGCCATCATGATTGGTTCCCGGGTCAAGGACGTCCTGCAGACCGTCAGCCAGGCCAAGGCTAACCTGGCCAGGGCCCTGGTGATCACCTTCGCGGTCAGCCTGATCTTGAGCTTTGTTCTGGCCTACTACCAAACCGGCCGGATCAAGAAGCTTTCCCTGGCTGCCCGCAAGGTCGCTGACGGTGATCTCGATGTGCAAGTTGACCACCGCCACGCTGATGAAATCGACGACCTGGCCGAAAACTTCAATGAAATGGTTCAGTCCTTGAAGGCCTCGAATGAAGAAGTCAAGGCCCAGGAAGAGCGAAGGGACCAGTTCATGCAGGACGTGGCCCACGAAATGCGGACGCCTCTGACCACGATCAATGGCCTTTTGGAAGGGATGAAGTACGATGCCATTCCAGAAGAATCAATTCCGGAGTCCATTGACCTCATGAGCCGGGAAACCAAGCGCTTGATCCGCCTGGTCAACGAGAACCTGGACTACGAGAAGATCAGAAGCGGCAAGATCCAGATGATGAAGTCCCAGTTCAATGCCCGGACGATTATGAATGACGTTCAGCAGCAATTGAGCCAGAACGCGGCTAAGAACGGGGACAAGATCATCCTCGATGCTCCGGAAGACCTGCCTGTTTATGCTGACCAGGACCGCTTCAAGCAGATGCTGGTAAACTTGACCCAAAACGCGATCCAGTTTACCAATGACGGTACGATCACGCTTAGGGGCCGGCGCTTCCAGCATGGGGCAACCTTTAGCGTCCAGGATACTGGGATTGGGATGACCCAGGAGCAAAGCAAGTACATCTTTGAACGCTTCTACAAGGCTGATCCGGCCCGGGCCCGCTACGGCGGCACCGGTGAATCCGGCCTGGGTTTGTCGATCGTTCTTTCCCTGGTCCGGCAGCATGGCGGGGAAATCAAGGTGACTTCCAAGCCGCATGAAGGTTCGACCTTTACGATCACTCTCTTTGATGAAGGGCATGAGAAGCACTACGATAAAAAGGACAAGAAAGAGTCCAAAGATAAAGAATAGCGACTAAAAAAGCTTACCGGCAAAGCCGGTAAGCTTTTTGCTTGTTCTGTTTTTGCTCTATTTAGTTTCCTTGTTGCTGGATTTACTTGAGCTGGAACTTGAGCTTGAGCTGGATGAACTAGAAGTCATGCTCTCATTCGCGGAGCTGGACGAGGACAGAACGCTTTCCGGGATCTGGGTAATCTCGCTTTGCCGCTTGGCCAGTTCACTAGCATCAGTCTTGTAGAGCTTGCTGGTGTCGCCCTTTTGGCTGATGAGGGCTGTTGACTGCTTGCCCAGCTGCTCAATCAGGTCCATCATCTGCTGGTAATTAGTGCTGTAGTTGTAATCGCTTGGGATAACCGGGCTGAAACCCTTTGGCGTGTAATAGCGGAGCAGGTTCTTGTTGTTGAGGGTATCGGAATAAGACAGGGACTTTTTGCCATAAGCAGCCAGTTTCTTGACTTCGGCCTTTTGCTTTTTAGTCAGCTTGGTCAAAAGCTTGCCGCTGGCGGCATAGACATTGCCTTTGCTGGTCTTGCCCCCGATCAAGACATATTTTGGACTGATGACCGTCCCGTTTCTGAAGACGACGATCTGTTTGTGTTTAGCCGACAGAATGTCCGTGCCGAACTGGATGTATTGCTTGCTGGAAATGCCCAGCAGGTGGAGGATGGTTGGCAGGACGTCGATTTCACCGGCCAGGGTTGACTTGATCCCGCCCTTTAAGTTTGAAGCATGGATCATGAAAGGCACCTTCTGCATCTGAGCAGTGTTGTAGCTGGACCAGTTCTTTGGATCCTTGCCAATTAAAGGCGCAAGGGTGGTGTACTCTTCATTGCTCAAGCCGTAGTGGTCCCCGTAGATGACGATCATCGATTTATTGTAGAGGCCTGATTTTTTTAAGTAGGTGAAAAATTCCTTCAAGGCCTGGTCCAGGTAGTGGGCGGTCAAAAAGTAGTTGTTGATCGTCGCGTCGCTGGTTGAGCTGGTCTTGAAGTCCGGGTCTTGGTCAGCTGTATCCAGTTCAAAAGGCGTGTGGTTGGTAACCGTAATGAACTTGGCGTAAAAAGGCTGCTGCATTCTTTCCAGGTACTTGACGCTTTCAGCGAAGAGAAGCTTGTCTTTCAGCCCATAGCCGGCACTGTCCCCGCTTTCCTGGCTGAAGTAGTTCTTGTCAAAGAAGTAGTTGTAGCCCATGTTCTTGTAAACGTCGTTCCGGTTCCAAAAGCTGCCGACATTGCCGTGGAAAACAGCGGAAGTGTAGTTGCTGTTTGCCCGCAAGATCTGCGGGGCAGCTTGGAAGGTGTTGCTGGAGCCCAAAGAAGTGAAGAGTGACCCGTCGGAAATCCCATAGGTACTGGTTTCCAGCATGTTTTCCGCGTCACTGGTTCTGCCTAGGCCCACCTGGTGGTAGAAGTTGCTGTAAGACAGGGTATGTTTGTTTTTATACAGGGAATTGAGGAAGGGGGTGACTTCCTTGCCGTTGATCTTTAAGCCGATCAAGAACTGCTGGAAGCTCTCCAGGTGGATGATGATTACGTTTTTCCCTTTTTCTGCCCCAAAGTACGCGGAATTAGCTGGAGCATAGTTCTGCTGGGTAAAGTTGATGATCTTGTTCAATTCGCTGGTTGAGGCATTCTTGGTCACGGTGGAGCTGGATTCGTTCTTGACGGCATCATAAACCGTGAAGGCGTCAATACCCAGGTACTTGACCACGTAAGTCCGGTCAAAAGTGTTCTTGAGCAGGCGGGGCCGGTTGCATTCAGCCACCATCATGTTGAGGCCCAAAACGAAGAAGCCGAAGGACGTAATGGCAAAAGTCCTGGAAAAGCCGTATGACCGCTGGTCGATCTTGATTACTTTTACCGCCAGCAGGATGACGATGACGATCAGGTCCAGCCAGATTAAAATGTCGCTGGGGGCAAGAAGAGCCGCGCTGGACTTGCCTAGGCCCTGGGAGACCTTGCTGATGTTGGCCATGGTCTTAACCGTGATGAAGTCGGTAAACTGCCGGTAGTAAAGGACATTGGCAAACAAAAGCGCCGTGTTGGCAAAGTCAAGCGTCAGCATGGCGATGTAGGAGGCCAAAGGCTTGGAAAAGTAAAAGCCCAGACTGATCAAAATGATGCTCATGCCCAGGGGGCTGAACCACATGATGATGTGCTGGAGAGGATTGGCCAGGCCCAGATTGAAGTCGCAGTAGGCGACAAAGAGGTATTTCAGCCAGTAGCAGATGACCAGGAGGGCCAAAAAGCCAGTCCGGCTTTGAAATTTGCCGAGAAATTTGCTGTGTTTCAATTGTAGTTCTCCTTTAATAACTGTCTTAATTTTAAAGGTTGTGACAAAAATAGACAAACATTTCTCCAGAGTTATTGCTTTCTTAAAATTCTTCCCCCGGAAAAGCTTGTATAATTTAAGCAGACTCTAGTAGATTGGACCCAGTGAGCATGTTGTTTTTAGCACCTTTATACAATTATTTAGCCAGCCAGTACGCCACCAGGATCAATCACTTTGCCTTGATCAAGTTAACCCTGCAGGGCCTGGACAAGACGATTTTTTACTTCCTGCTCTTTGCTCTGGTCCGGGTCATCTGGCTCTTGGCTGTCCGTAAAAGGCGCGGGCTCTGGTCGGAATTTGGCCTCTGGCTTTTCGTCTTTTACTTTCTCCTGGTGCTGATGCTGACGACCTTCAGGTCTTCATATTTCCCTTGGGAACTGAATTTTCACTGGGACCGGCCTCTCAGCAACATCAACCTGGTCTTCATGAAGAATACCTGGAAACTGGTTTATGCCCAGAGCAAGGTCGACTTTTACTATAACTCCCTGGGCAATATCCTGGCCTTCGTGCCTTTCGGGGCCCTTTTGCCCAATTTGCTCCAAGTCAAGCACTGCTTTGGCCGGGTCTTTTTCCTGGGGGTCCTGGCGTCGGTGACGATCGAGATCCTGCAGTTTTTGCTCATGACAGGGGTCAGCGACATTGACGACGTCTTCTTCAATGCTTGCGGGGTCCTGCTGGGCTATGGGCTCTATTTTTTGCTAGGTCAAATTTGTGTAAAAAAACGCAATAAAAGCTAGCAATGAAAGGGCAACAATGATATTATTATCTTGTGAATGATTTATTTAACATTTTCTAGTGAGGAAGCATAAATCAATGAATAGTGTAGTAAGTTTTGACAGTAGTAAATTGACTCCTTTCGTTCACGAAAACGAACTGAAGGAAATGCAAGCAATGGTTAACGCCGCTGACAAGGAATTGCGCGAAGGCACTGGTGCCGGCAACGACTTCCGCGGCTGGCTGGATCTGCCGGTTGACTATGACAAGGACGAATTTGCCCGTATCAAGAAAGCAGCCAAGAAGATCCAAAGCGACTCCGACGTTTTGATCGGGATCGGGATCGGTGGCTCATACTTGGGTGCCCAAGCAGCCATTGAATTCTTGAACTCATCATTCTACATGGCTGAAAAGAGCGACTATCCTAAGGTTGTCTTCTGCGGCAACAGTCTGTCAGGCACTTACTTGTCAGACTTGATCAACTGGCTGGGCGACAAGGACTTCTCCTTGAACATCATCTCCAAGTCCGGTACCACCACTGAACCTTCAGTTGCCTTCCGGGTTTTGAAGGCCAAGCTGATTGAAAAGTACGGCAAGGAAGAAGCAGCCAAGCGTATCTACGCAACCACTGACCGCCAAAAGGGTGCCTTGAAGACTGAAGCTGACGCTGAAGGCTATGAAGAATTCGTAGTTCCAGATGATGTTGGTGGTCGTTTCAGCGTTTTGTCAGCTGTTGGCCTTTTGCCAATCGCTGCTGCCGGCTGCGATATCGACGCCTTGATGCAAGGTGCCGCTGACGCCCGGGCTGCTTACACTGACCCTGACGTAAGCAAGGACTCTCCTTACCAATACGCTGCCTTGAGAAACATCCTTTACCGCAAGGGCTTCACTACTGAACTTTTGGAAAACTACGAACCAAGCATCAGAATGTTTGGCGAATGGTGGAAGCAATTGATGGGTGAATCAGAAGGCAAGGACCAAAAGGGCATCTACCCGTCAAGCGCCAACTTCACGACCGACCTGCACTCACTTGGCCAATACATCCAAGAAGGCCGCCGGAACTTGATGGAAACTGTTGTCCGCGTTGCTGGCCCACGGGCTGACGTGGAAATTCCAAACGACGAAAGCAACCTGGACCAACTGAACTTCCTGGCCGGCAAGACTATGAACTACGTCAACGACCGCGCTTACGAAGGCGTTGTTTTGGCCCACACTGACGGCGGGGTTCCAGTTATGACTGTCAACATCGCTGACCAGAGCGAACACACTTTGGGCTACTTGATCTACTGGTTCGAATTGTCAGTTGCCATTTCCGGCTACCTGAACGGGATCAACCCATTCAACCAGCCAGGCGTTGAAGCCTACAAGCGCAACATGTTCGGCCTTTTGAACAAGCCAGGCTACGAAGACTTGCACGACGAATTGGCAAGCCGCCTGTAATTTTTCACAAATGAAATTAAGAAGAACAAGATCCGCGGATCTTGTTCTTTTTTTATGCAATTTACTGTTTTTTGCCTAAAAAAGATAAAAGAATCACATTAAGTGCTACAATTTAAGGGAAGCAAGCAGAGCATTGCTTATGTTACCGTTTTAGTAAGAGGGGGGTAAAGGAAGATGTCATCAAGAAAAATTGTCTTGACTGGACTTGCTTTAGCTGCTTTAACGTTAACAGCTTGCAGCAAGCAGGAAAGCAGTCAGAAGGAGCAGGATCTGAACTGGTCAGTCGGCGGGGAAATTACTACGATGGACCCGTCCAAGGCCACGGACGTGGTCAGTTTCAGCCAGATGATCAACTCCATGGAAGGACTCTACAGAAACAGCAAGGACGGGCAGAGCCCGGGCCTGGCTACCAGCGCCCAGGTTTCCAAGGACGGTTTGACTTACACTTTCAAGCTGCGCAAATCCCAGTGGAATGACGGCACGCCCGTAACTGCCCAGGACTTTGTCTATTCCTGGCGGCGGACCGTCAATCCCAAGACCGAGGCTGAGTATTCTTATCTTTTCTCCGGGATCAAGAATGCTGATGCCATTCAAAACGGCAAAAAGCCGGTTTCCAGCCTCGGTATTAAGGCTGAGGGCAAATATAAGCTGGTCGTCACTTTAGAGAAGCGGATGGCCTATTTCAAGGACCTCATGGCCTTTCCGGTCTTTTTCCCGCAGGAAGAAAAAGCTGTCAAAAAATACGGGGACAAGTACGGGACGGCTTCCAAGTACATGGCTTATAACGGGCCATTTGTCCAAAAGGGCTGGACGGGGTCCAACCTGTCCTGGAAACTGGTCAAGAACCCGGACTACTGGGACAAGCAGAGCGTCAAGCTTGACCAGATCAGCTTCACGGTCAACAAGACGGCGACTACCGCCTACAACCTCTACCAGTCAAACAAGATCGATGCCCTGGGCCTGGACTCTAATTTGACCAAGCAGTTCAAAGGCAAGAAGAACTACTACAGCCTCTCTAACGGGGGGACCTACTACCTGGAGCTTAACGAAAAGAACCAGGTTCTGGCCAACAGCAACATCCGCAAGGCCATCTCCCTGGCCATCAACCGGGAGAACCTGATCCGGATACTGGGCGGCAACAACCAAGTGGCCAATACCTACACGGCCAAGGGCTTGACTGAATATGACGGGGAAGACTACACCAGCATGATTTCTTCATCCGCCAAAGACCTCTACAAGTACCAGCCAAGCAAGGCCAAGGAATATTGGCAAAAGGGCTTGAGTGAGCTTGGCAAGTCCAGCTTGACCTTGAACCTTTTGACTAGTGACAGCGACGGGGGCAAGAAGACTGGCGAAGCCCTGCAGAGCATGCTGGAAACCCAGCTGCCAGGGCTGAAATTGACGGTTACCAGTGTTCCGTTTAAGACCCGTTTGGCCCGGCGGGAATCCGGCCAGTTCCAGATCTGCGGGTCAGACTGGATTGCTGACTTCGGTGACCCGATTTCCTTCCTGGAACTTTTGACCAGCAAGAACAGCTCTAATTACGGCTCCTGGAAAAACAGCCAGTATGACAAGCTGATCGCGGCTTCCAAGAACACCAATGACCAGGAAAAACGGCTTAAGGACATGAGCGAAGCTGAAAGCATCCTGCTTGATGATGCCGGCGTCATCCCGCTTTACTACGAAGACGATGCCTGGCTGATCCGGTCAAACGCCAAGGGCTGGATCTGCAAGCGGAGCGAGTGGAATTTCAAGGAAGCCTACGTGACTAAGTAAAGAAAATTGAACAGGTAAAAAAGTGCTAGACCAGATCTAGCACTTTTTCATTTGCTCTGAAAAGGACAAGAAAAAAGGCAAGCTCCAGAGGAACTTGCCTTTCGGTATTATTGCGATGTCCGGGCTCGAACCGGAACATTATGGATTCAGAGTCCACTGCCTTACCAATTTGGCTACATCGCAGTAAATCACCCGTACGAGAATTGAACTCATGACTCCACCTTGAGAGGGTAGCGTCTTAACCACTTGACCAACGGGCGAAGTTTGTGTTCGAATTACCGACATTCATTATTATGCTTTCTTTGCAAGAAAAAGTCAAGGCTTCCAGCAAAAAAAGTCTTAAATATTTTCAAGCTGACTTGGAAAGGGTGAAAACTGCCGTATAATAGAGCTAATTGCCCGCACGGGCCTTTTAGAAAGGAGTCGCCGCTTGCTTAATTTTCCTAAAACCCAGTTGCTGATTGAAAGCCTGGTTTCTGAAAGAATTGTTCCCGGAGTCAACTACGCCCTCTTAAAAGGGGAGCAGGTTTTTGCCTCGACTTTGGGCTTTGCCAGCATCTATCCAACCAAAAGCCAGCTGAGCCCCTTTGCCTACTATGACTTAGCCAGCTGCACCAAGGTCTTGGCCACGACCGCCGCTTTTTTGCAGCTGAGAGAAGAGGGAAAGGTTGACTTTGCTGACCCCTTGCAAAAATACGTGCCGGAATTCAAGGACAGCCGGGTCCGCCTGAGCCACCTTTTGACCCACACATCCGGCATCCGGGGCTGGATTGAAAACCGGAATGCCTTGTCCGGTTCGGACTTGATGAAGGCGATCGTGGGCTTGCCGGTGACCAGCGAATTTAACCGGGTCGTCCGCTACGCTGACACCAACTTTGTCCTCTTAGGACTGGTTTTAGAGCGGATTACGGGCAAAGCGGTCCAGGATTTGGCCAGTGAGCGGATTTTTCAGCCAGCTGGCTTAACTGAAACGACCTTTGCCCCGCCAAAAGACGAGTGCGTGCCAACGGAATTAGTTGACGGCCAGGTCATTCAGGGCTTCGTCCATGATCCCAAGGGCCAGCAATTAGGCCGGCGGTGCGGGTCAGCTGGCCTTTTCAGCACCGTCAGCGACCTGGTCAAAATGGGGCAGGGCTACATGGGGGTCAGTGACCTTTTGCCATTAAAGAAAGAGACAATCCAGGACCTCTACCAGGTCAAGACGCCGGCCGGCCTGAAAGCCCGGTCCTGGGGCTGGAACCTGGTCTTTGACCCTAAGGAAAACTATCCCATCATCTACCATACCGGTTTTACCGGCACCTTGGTCTTGTTTGACCAGGTCAAGCAGTCCGGCTTGATTCTTCTGACCAACCGGGTCCACCCCTCCCGGCACAACCAGATCTTTTTGACCATGCGCAGCCGGATCATCAACGCTTTTTTGCAGGAAAACCGCTAGAAAGAGGACCAACACATGAAATTGAGCAATAAGCAAAAGGGCTGGCTGCTTTTAGCCGTTTACGGCCTGGTTATCATCATCCTGGGCCGCGTGAACAGCCGGATGTCGCCCTATTATGCCATCACCGCGATCGCGGCATTCGCCGTAGCCCTAATCGAAGGTTTGCTTTTTGCCTTCAGTAAAAACGCGACCTACAAGGCAGTGACCTTTTTTGCCGGCTTGGTTGCCTTGATCAATGTAGTCGCCGTCTTGACTACGGCAATCTAAAAAATCCCGCGGCTGACCGCGGGATTTTTAATTTGCTTTTTTATTCTTTTGTCTTTTTCTTTTTTGCCTTACTTGTCCTGTTTATGCTAGTTGATTCTTCTCTTCAAGACGCCTTTTTCAGCAAAGACCTGCCGCAGGTGCAGCATGGCCGTGTAGGTTGAAAGAATGTAGATCTTGTCGGTCGGCGTCTTTTCAAAAGCGGCCGGCAGCTGGTCAAAGTCACTTTCAATGACCAGCTTGTCCGGGTCAAAGCCGGCAACTTCCAGGCGGAAGGCCATGTCTTTATGCCGCTCGCCGCCGACGATGACCTGGTCGATCTTGGACCGGTCCAGGCTTTCAAAGTTCCCGTCCCAGATCCAGCTGGTGTCGATGCCGTCAGCGTGGTGGGCGTTTAAGAGGGCAGCCAGGCTGTAGTGATCCTTTTCCGTGTCCAGCAGGCTGAGGACTTCGTTTAAGCCAACCGGGTTCTTGACCAGGATGATGTTGATCTGCTTGCCCTGGTAGTGGATCAGTTCCTGGCGGCCGAAGATGCGCTTGTTTTTGGCAAAAGCCGCCGCGATTTCATTGGCGGAAACGCCGAATTCTCTGGCACAGGCAAAGGCAGCCAGGGCGTTGTAGATGTTGTAGGTGCCGCCGATGTTGATGGCGAATTCCTTGCCTTCGATGGTGAACTTGATCCGGCTTGGGGTCTGCTCACTGATCTTTTCCAGCTTGTAGGTTAAGTCCGGCCGCTTGTAGCCGCAGTTCGGACAGAAGAAGTCGCCTAAGTTGGCATAGGAAATTGCGTGGTAGTGCAGGATCTGATTGCACTTAGGGCAGAGGACCCCGTCAGTGTTGACGGCGGCCTTGAGGTCGTTTTGCGGCTGGTCCTGGTCAGTTTCAAAGCCAAAGAAGACTTTTGGATTCGGCAGGTCGACCGAAGAGAAGATGCTGGCGTCACCATTAGCGATGATGGTGGCCTCAGGTGCCAGCTTGATGCCGTCGACGATCTTTTCATAGGTCGTGTAGATTTCCCCGTAGCGGTCCATCTGGTCTCTGAAAATGTTGGTCAAGACAAAGGCCTTGGGGTGGACTAACTGGGTTACGGCCTTGACGTTGGCTTCGTCAACTTCCAAAACTGCAAGTTTCCGGCTGACTTTTTTCTGGCCATGGGCCAAAAAGGCGGTTACGATCCCCTGGGCCATGTTGGAGCCGGACGGGTTGGTCAAAATGTCGCCGTATTTTTCCTTCAAAGTCTGGGTGATAAGGGCCGTGGTCATGGTCTTGCCGTTGGTCCCGGTGACGATGATAGTTTCATAGTCCCTGCCCAGCTGCTCAAGGACGTTTGGGTCAAGCTTCATGGCCAGCTTGCCGGGGAAGCTGGTCCCGCCCTTTAAGACATTGTGCAGGAACCAGTAAGAGGACTTGCCGGCAAAAGTTGCGATGTTGGATTTAAAACTCATGATTAACTTCCTATTCTGCATTAAAACTATGATAAATCTTACCATAAGACGGAAAGTTTAGCGGCTAAAATGCGACGCTTTTAAACTTTTGCAAAATACACTATACTTATTTGAGCGAGATTAATACAAAGGTGGAGAATATGGCACAGTTTTTTTTCGAATACGGAGCGATGGGCAGCGGCAAGACGATTGAAATTTTGAAGGTTGCTCACAACTACGAGATTCAAGGACGCAAGGTGGCTTTATTGACCAGCAGCGTTGACACCCGGTCCGGCCGCGGCGTGGTGGCTTCCCGGATCGGGCTCAGCCGCAGCGCCCGGCCAATTGAGCCGGACCTGGACCTCTTTGAATACATCGCGGCTTTGAACCAGCAAGAGCAGGAAGCGGACGGCCATCCTTTGGCGGCGGTCTTGATTGATGAGGCCCAGTTTTTAAAAAAGGACCAGGTTATCCAGTGCGCCAAGGTTGTTGATGACCTGCACATCCCGGTGATGGCTTTTGGCCTAAAGAATGATTTTCAGAATCATCTTTTTGAAGGCAGTGAGTATCTTTTGCTTTATGCTGATAAAATAGAAGAGATGAAGACGATTTGCCACTTTTGCGGGCACAAGGCAACCATGGCCCTGCGCTACAAGGACGGTTTGCCCGTCTATGAGGGCGAGCAGGTGCAGATTGGCGGCGACGAGGCTTACTACCCGGTCTGCCGCTTCCACTATTTCCACCCCGATCAGGCAAGAGACTAGTTTTTATTGGAAGGATTGATTAAATGGACAATGTAATGGCACAGCTGGAAAGCTTGGAAGTGCGCTATGAAGAAATTCAGGAAATGATGGCGGACCCGGAAGTCATCGCTGACACCAAGCGCTACATGGAAATTACCAAGGAAGAAGCTGACATGCGGGAAGTCGTGCAGAAGTTCCGCAAGTTCAAGGCCGACAAGGAAGAAATCGCCGGCAACAAGGAAATCATCGCTGATGGTTCAGACGCTGAGCTGGTTGAGATGGCCAAGATGGAAAACTCTGAGCTGGAAGACGAAATCAGCAAGCTGGAAGACGAAATCAAGATTTTGATGCTGCCAAAGGACCCTAACGACGACAAGGACATCATCATGGAAATCCGGGGGGCAGCCGGCGGGGATGAAGCTTCCCTGTTCGCGGGCGACCTTTTAAGAATGTATGAAAAGTACGCTGAAAACCAAGGCTGGAACGTCTCTATTGTCGACAGCGAACAAACTGAGGTTGGCGGCTACAAGCGGGTGGCCATCATGATTACTGGCAGCAAGGTCTACTCCAAGCTGAAGTATGAAAACGGGGCCCACCGGGTGCAGCGGATCCCAGTAACCGAATCAGCCGGCCGGGTGCACACTTCAACCGCCACTGTTGCCGTCATGCCAGAATATGAACAAGTTGACATCGACCTTGATCCAAAGGACATCCGGGTAGACGTCTACCGGTCATCCGGTGCCGGCGGCCAGCACATCAACAAGACTTCCAGTGCCGTCAGAATGACCCACCTGCCAACTGGCATCGTGGTGGCTATGCAGGACCAGCGGTCCCAGCAGCAAAACCGGGCCAAGGCCATGGAAATCCTGAAATCCCGGGTTTACGACTACTACGAAAGCCAGAACCGGGACAAGTACGACGCCAAGCGTAAGAACGCCGTCGGCACTGGTGACCGGTCTGAAAGAATCAGAACCTACAACTACCCGCAAAACCGGGTGACTGATCACCGGATCGGTCTGACCTTGAACAAGCTGGACCGGATCATGAACGGGGAGCTGGACGAAATCATCGATGCTTTGACGGTTTACTACCAAACCAAGCAATTAGAGGAGCTGGCTGAAAATGCCTAAGAGTTTACGAGAAATGCGGATTGAGGCCAGTGAACTGGCTGAAAGCGCCCGGAGCGAGGAAATCGACTTTCTTCTGGCTGAGCGTCTGGGGATGACGCCGAGCGAATACCAACTTAAGC
This sequence comes from Lactobacillus sp., assembly GCF_051873315.1. GTDB lineage: Bacteria > Bacillota > Bacilli > Lactobacillales > Lactobacillaceae > Lactobacillus. The sequence continues at coordinate 12,574 of NZ_JBJEES010000110.1, read as the reverse complement.
AGGACCGGGAATTGACTGACGCTGAAGTCAAGCAGGCCAGAAAAGACATGAAGCGCCTGGCTAAAGGGGATTCGCCCCAGTACATCCTGGGCTATGCCTGGTTTTTAGGCTACCGCCTGCGGGTTGCTAAAGGCGTGCTCATTCCCCGCTTTGAAACTGAAGAACTGGTTGAATGGGCCCTGGAGCACTTAAAAGATGGCGACACCGTTCTGGACCTGGGGACCGGGTCAGGCAATATTACCGTGGCCCTGGCTAAAGAAGCCGAAGGCAAGGGGATTAAGGACCTGCATTTTTACGCCAGCGACATTAAGGACACGCCTCTTAGAATCAGCGAAGAGAACTTTTTGGACTACGGCCTGGACGTAACCACCCGCAAGGCCAACGTTTTGCTGGGCCTGGGCAAGTTTGACCTGATCATTTCCAACCCGCCTTACATCAAGCCAAGTGAAAAGAACGTGATGGACAAGAGCGTTCTGGCCAATGAACCAGAAGAAGCCCTGTTTGGCGGCCAGGACGGCCTGGCCTTTTACCGGAAGTTTGCTGAAGAAGTCAGAGACCACTTGAATCCAGGCGGCCGCTTCTTCATGGAATTTGGCTTCAGCGAGGAAGATGAGCTGAAGGCTCTGTTTGCCGAAAAATTGCCGGACTTCAAGGTGGAATTCCGCCGCGACATGGCCGGCAAGCCGCGGATGCTGTTTGGGGAGTGGCAGAAATGATGGAAACCAAGATTTTTAAACGGGAACAATTGGATGAAGCAGCCCGCCTGCTCAGCCAAGGGGAGCTAGTTGCCTTTCCAACCGAAACTGTCTACGGTCTGGGGGCTTTGGCCACCCGGGATGATTCAGTCAAGAAGGTCTACGCGGCCAAGGGCCGGCCCAGTGACAACCCCTTGATCGTGACCGTAGCTGACGAAGCCATGATGCGGCCTTATGCTAAGGAAGTGCCGGAGCGGGCAGAGAAGTTGATCAAGCACTTCTGGCCAGGTCCCTTGACTATCCTGCTTTTAGCTAAAGAAGGGGCCCTGCCGGAATCTGTAACTGGGGGCCTGCCAACGGTTGCCTTCCGCTGCCCGGACGATCAGCTGACCCATGACTTGATTGCCAAGCTTGGCTACCCGATCGTCGGGCCTTCGGCCAACACTTCAACCAAGCCGAGCCCGACTACTGCTCAGCATGTTTATCATGACTTAAAGGGCAAGATTGCCGGGATCGTCGATGGGGGTGAGACTGAAGTGGGCCTGGAATCAACTATCGTTGACTTGTCAGTTACCCCAGCGGTCGTTTTGCGGCCGGGCAAGATTACCCCAGAAGAAATCAGCCAGGTCTTAGGCGAAGAAGTCTTGATCAACCGGGGCCAGGTAAGCGACAAGGAAGTGCCGAAGGCGCCGGGGATGAAGTACCGCCACTACGCGCCAAGTGCCCAGGTTTACGTGGTTGACCAGGCGGAAACTTTTGCCAAGCTGGACCTGGATGCTTCTTGCGGGGTTATGGCAAGCAGTGACCTTTTAGAGGAATTGCCCCTGCCTGCAGAAAATAAATTCAATTTAGGCAAAAATCTGACCGAGGCTGACCACAACCTATTTGCCGGCCTCCGCTATTTTGACGACCGGTCAGAAATTAAAACTATTTATGTAGAGGGCTTTGAACAAGGAGAGGAAAGCCTGGCCTACATGAACCGGTTAAACAAGGCTGCTGGCGGCCATCATGTCTAACCTGTACAATTCACGGCTTTTAAAAAAGAAATGGCTTTAAACCATTTCTTTTTTTATTTATAATAGAGATGACATGGTATTTTTGAATGGAGGAACTATATGGGAAAGTTCACTGTGTTAAACCATCCATTGATCCAGCACAAGCTGACGATTATTCGCCGCAAGGAAACTGGATCAAATGAATTTCGGAGAATCGTTGGCGAAATCGCCGGTCTGATGACCTACGAAATCACCCGCGACCTGCCTTTGCAAGACGTTGAAATCGAAACGCCAATGGGCAAGACGGTGCAAAAGGAACTGGCCGGCAAGAAATTGACCATCGTGCCAATCCTGCGGGCCGGCATGGGCATGGTCAACGGGGTTTTGGAAATGATTCCGTCAGCCAAGGTCGGCGTCGTTGGCATGTACCGCGATGAAGAAACCTTGAAGCCGGTAGAATACTTCTTCAAGGTTCCTAAGGACGTTACGGAACGTGAATGCCTGGTCGTTGACCCGATGCTGGCTACTGGCGGTTCCGCCAACCTGGCCATCGAAGCCTTGAAGAAGCGGGGCGTGACTGACATCAAGCTGGCTGTCCTGGTTGCTGCTCCAGAAGGCGTCAAGGCCGTGCAAGACGAGCACCCGGACGTTGACATCTATGCGGCTGCCCTTGACGACAAGCTGCTGCCAAATGGCTACATCTTCCCAGGCCTGGGGGATGCAGGTGACCGGATCTTCGGGACTAAATAATTAAAAAATCGCCAATAAAAGCGATTGCAAAAGTTCCAATTCATTTTTATTGGTGTACAATAAATGACGTGTTCGAAGAATTCAACACAAGAAGGGAGGTCACGAAGAATTGGAGAAATCACTTGTCTTCAATATTAACGGTACCGGACTGAATGTCGACATGGTTGGCATTATCGGTTCGACCTTGATGGCAATTGTGGTTTTTGCCATTTGTTACGCTCTTTCACGTAAAGTTGAAATGAAACCGAACAAGAAACAAAATGTCCTGGAATACCTGATCGATTTTACCGACGGGATTGTCAAGGACAACGTCGAAGACCCGGCTGCGCAAAAACATCTGTCTCTTTACGCCTTTGTTTTGTTCCTTTTCATCTTCTGCATGAATCAACTAGGGTTGTTCTTGGAAGTGAAAGTCGGTGACTATATGGTCATCAAATCACCAACTGCTGATCCAGTGACGACGATGTCGTTCGCGATGATGACCTTGCTTCTGTCATTTACCTTCGGGATTCAGAAATTTGGCACTAAGGGCTACCTGCAGAACTATGCACGTCCTGTTGGTTTCCTTTTGCCGATTAACATCATTGAAGAATTTACCAACTTCTTGACGTTATCACTGCGTCTCTACGGTAATATCTTTGCGGGTGAAGTCCTGCTGACCCTGATCGGGAACCAGCTGGGGCCAAGCATGGGGATTGTAACCAGAATCCTGGCTGCGCCGCTCGCAATGATCTGGCAAGGTTTCTCTGTCTTCATTGGCTCTATCCAGGCGTATGTTTTTGTAACTCTTTCTATGGTTTATATTGGCAAGAAGGTTACACAAGAATAATTTTTCGGAGGTTTTATTATGACTACAGGTTTAAAGGATTTAGCTGCTGCACTTGTTGCTGGTATCGCTGCTTTGGCTGCTTCATGGGGGAACGGTAAGGTTATCTCAAAGACGATCGAAAGCATCGCCCGCCAACCAGAAAGTGCTGGTAACTTGAGATCAACCATGTTCATCGGTGTTGGTTTGATCGAAGCCGTTCCAATCCTGGCTATCGTTATCGCTTTCTTGATTTTGTTCCTTAATTAATCAGACGTTAATTTACATTAGTTACTAAATTGAGAGAGAAGGATTGTCGATGGAATTTCAACCAGTATTCGCCGGCGCTGAAATCTCAATCATTAATACCCTTTGGTATTTAATCGTATTCAGCATCCTTTTGCTGGCCGTCAAGCACTATGCTTGGGGCCCGGTAAAGGACATGATGGAGAAGCGCCGTCAGAAAGTCATTGATGACTTGGATCAAGCTGCCAGCGACCGTAAGAAGGCTGAAACTTTGGCCAATGAACGGGAAGCAGCCTTGAAGAATTCAAGACAAGAAGCAACCCAGATTCTCTCCGATGCCAAGAGTAATGCGCAAAAGACCGGCAAGCAAATCGTCAGCGAAGCCAACGATGAAGCTTCCGCTATCCGGGAAAAGGCCAAGGCTGATGCAGCTCAAGCGAAGACTGACGCCTTGAACGAAGCCCGCGACGAAGTTGCTGATCTTTCTGTGACGATTGCGGAAAAGGTAATTGCTAAGAACTTATCTGCTGCTGATCAAAAAGATTTAGTTGATCAGTTCATTAAGGGGTTGAACGATTAATGGCCTTAAGTAGAGAAGAAACGGCAAGACGCTACGGAACGGCGATCTTTGATTTTGCCAAAGACAGCGGCAAGACAGAGCTCATGTTCAGCGAACTGACTGAATTGAAGCAGGCAGTTCAAGCAGAGCCCCGTTTTGTCCAGGTTCTGAGCAATCCTGTTTTGGACGCCAAGCAAAAGAAGAATCTTTTGACGGCGGTTGAACAGGGCTTTTCTGCAGAGCTTCAAGAAGTTCTGAACTTCTTGCTTAGCTATGATCGTTTTGACAACTTGGTTGACATCATTGATTACTACATTCACCTGTACAATGTTGCCAACCACATCGGAACGGGTGTCGCTAAGACTGCAGTGAAGCTAGATGAAGATCAGCTGCAGCGCCTTGCAGACAGCTATGCCAAGAAGTATGGCTTGCAGGCACTTCATCTTGAAAATGAAGTTGATCCAGAAATTATCGGCGGCGTGGTCCTTGAGGTTGAAGGCCGCGTGATCGATGGCTCAGTAAAGCATCGATTGGAGAAAATCCGCGCCGTATTAACAAAGTAAGTATTATAAAGAGGTGAAACCATTGAGCATTAAAGCGGAAGAAATCAGCTCTTTAATCAAGCAGCAACTTGAACACTACGACGATAAGCTGGACATCGATGAAGTCGGTGTCGTAACTTACGTCGGCGATGGTATCGCCCGCGCTCACGGCTTGAACAATGTCTTGTCAAGTGAGCTTTTGCAGTTCGACAATGGTGCCTACGGTATCGCCCAAAACTTGGAAAGCAATGATGTTGGTATCATCATTCTGGGCAAGTTTGACGACATCCGCGAAGGCGACCGCGTCAAGCGAACTGGCCGGATTATGGAAGTTCCAGTTGGGGATGCTTTGATTGGACGGGTTGTGAATCCACTGGGCCAGCCAGTTGACGGCTTAGGTGAAATTAAGACTGACAAGACTCGGCCGATCGAGTCCAAGGCGCCAGGCGTTATGCAGCGGCAGTCAGTCAACCAGCCTTTGCAAACTGGTATCAAGGCAATTGATGCGCTGGTGCCAATTGGCCGTGGTCAGCGTGAGCTGGTTATCGGTGACCGTAAGACTGGTAAGACCAGTTTAGCGATCGACACCATTTTGAACCAAAAAGGGCAAGACGTAATTTGTATTTACGTCTCAATTGGTCAAAAGGAATCAACTGTCAGAGCACAAGTTGAAACCTTGAAGAAGCTGGGGGCGATGGACTACACCATCGTCGTTGAAGCTGGTCCGTCAGAACCAGCGCCAATGCTTTACATTGCGCCATATTCCGGGACCGCGATGGGTGAAGAATTTATGTACGCCGGCAAGGACGTCCTGGTTGTCTTCGACGACTTGTCCAAGCAGGCTGTTGCCTACCGTGAACTTTCCCTGCTGCTTCGTCGGCCGCCTGGCCGTGAAGCCTACCCAGGTGACGTCTTCTACCTGCACTCACGTTTGTTGGAACGGAGTGCTAAATTGAGCAAGGAACTGGGCGGTGGCTCACTGACTGCTCTGCCATTCATTCAGACTGAAGCCGGGGACATCTCCGCCTACATTCCAACCAACGTTATTTCCATCACTGACGGACAGATCTTCTTGCAAAGTGACCTGTTCTTCTCAGGCACGCGCCCAGCCATCGACGCCGGGGCTTCTGTTTCCCGTGTCGGCGGGGCCGCGCAGATCCCAGCCATGAAGAAGGTTGCCGGTACTTTGCGGACCGACCTGGCTTCATACCGGGAACTGGAAAGCTTTGCCCAGTTCGGCAGTGACCTGGACCAAGCAACGCAAGCCAAGCTGGCCCGCGGCCGGCGGACCGTCGAAGTTTTGAAGCAGCCGCTGCACAAGCCGGTTGCCGTTGAAAAGCAGGTTGTCCTGCTTTACGCTTTGACGCATGGCTTTATGGACGCGGTACCAGTCGATGATATTGCTCGCTTTGAACAAGAACTTTACACCGACTTTGACGCCAACCATGCTGATCTGTTAGCTGAAATCAAGTCAACTGGCAAATTGCCAGATGAAAACAAGCTTCAAGAAGCTATTCAACAATTTGCATCCAGCTTTTCATCAAGTAACAAATAGGAGGTAGACTATGCCTGCATCTTTACTTGAATTGAAGAAGAGAATTGCTTCTGTCAAGCAAACGAGTAAGATTACTGAAGCCATGCACATGGTTTCAGCAGCTAAACTGAATCAGACTGAAAAAAGAGACAAGGGCTACCAGGAATACAACCAGCTGCTCCACCAAACCGTGTCGCGGCTGATGAGTGCCAGCGTGATCAATCACTTGAACAAGGCCAACTACCGCCTGACGCAAGACAACATTGACTCCATCGACTACGATGACGTCTTTGGGATGGGGATCATTTCTGACATGATCAAGCCACGGGCTGAAGTTCATTCCGTTGGCTACCTGGTAGTTACCGGTGACCGTGGTCTGGTCGGCTCCTACAACAGCTCAGTCATTAAGCAGATGATGGGCCTGGTAGCCGACGACAAGCTGCAGGGCAGAGAGTCCAAGATCCTGTCAATCGGCAGCGTCGGCTCCCAGTTCTTCAAGAAGAACAACTTGAACGTTGTCTATGAAAAAGACGGCGTTTCAGACGTGCCGACTTTCAAGGAAACCCTGCCAATCGTTTCAACGGCGATCAAGATGTACTTGAACGGCGTTTATGATGAACTGTACGTTTGCTACACCCACCACGTGAATTCTTTGTCTTCAGCCTTCCGGGCCGAAAAGATGCTGCCGATCGTCGACCTTGACATCGACACCGCGGAAGCCAAGGAAAGCAAGAAGATTGAATTTGAAGTTGCCCCTGACATTGACAGCGTTTTGGCAACCTTGCTGCCGCAATTCGCGCGGGCGGAAATCTATGGTGCCATTTTGGACGCCAAGACTGCCGAACACGCAAGTTCTATGACAGCCATGAAGAGTGCCACGGACAATGCCAAGGACCTTGTTTCTAGTCTTAGTTTGCAAATGAACCGTGCAAGACAAGCACAAATCACTACTGAATTGACTGAAATCGTCAGTGGTGCGAATGCACTTGAATAAGAGAAAAGGAGGTAGAAGTTTGAGTCAAGGTGAAATCGTTCAAGTAATCGGCCCTGTTGTCGACGTCAAGTTTCCTATTGGCAAAGACCTGCCAGACATCAACAATGCCTTGAAGGTCATCAAGTCAGACGACGAATCGATTATCCTTGAAGTTACTCTTGAACAAGGCGATGGCGTTTTGCGCTGCATCGCGATGGAATCTACCGATGGCCTTCGTCGTGGGATGAAGGTTGAAGACACTGGGAGCTCAATTTCCGTACCAGTTGGTCCGGATACCTTGGGCCGGGTCTTCAACGTTTTAGGTCAACCGATTGATGGTGGTCCAGAATTTCCAGCTGACCACCCTCGCTCCGGGATCCACAAAGAAGCACCTAAGTATGATGAATTAACTACTAGCCGTGAAATCCTGGAAACTGGTATTAAGGTTATCGACTTGCTGGAACCATATCTGCGTGGTGGTAAGGTCGGTCTGTTTGGTGGTGCCGGGGTCGGCAAGACCACGATCATCCAGGAATTGATTCACAACATTGCCCAGGAACACAACGGTATTTCCGTCTTCACTGGTGTCGGGGAAAGAACCCGTGAAGGTAACGACCTTTACTTCGAAATGAAGGCATCCGGCGTTTTGGAAAAGACTGCCATGGTCTTCGGGCAGATGAACGAGCCGCCTGGTGCCAGAATGCGGGTCGCTTTGACCGGTTTGACGATCGCTGAATACTTCAGAGACGTTGAAGGCCAGGACGTGTTGCTCTTCATCGACAACATCTTCCGGTTTACCCAGGCCGGTTCCGAAGTTTCCGCCTTGCTGGGCCGGATTCCGAGTGCCGTTGGTTACCAGCCAACTTTGGCAACGGAAATGGGTCAATTGCAAGAAAGAATCACTTCCACCAAGAAGGGGTCAATTACCTCTATCCAAGCCGTTTACGTGCCAGCCGACGACTACACTGACCCAGCGCCAGCGACTACTTTCGCCCACTTGGACGCGACGACCAACTTGGAACGTAGCTTGGTAGAACAAGGTATTTACCCTGCCGTTGACCCGCTTGAATCAACTTCCAGTGCCCTGGACCCAGAAATTGTCGGCCAGGAACACTACGACGTTGCTACCCGGGTTCAGCACATTCTGCAACGCTACCGCGAACTGCAAGACATCATCTCAGTTTTGGGTATGGATGAATTGTCAGACGAAGAAAAGCTGATCGTTGCCCGGGCACGTAAGATTCAGTTCTTCCTGTCACAAAACTTCTTCGTTGCCGAAGTCTTTACCGGCGTTCCAGGCTCATACGTTCCAATCAAGGAAACGATCAAGGGCTTCAAGATGATCCTCGACGGCCATCTTGACGACTTGCCTGAAGATGCCTTCAGAGGCGTTGGTCCGATCGAAGACGTTTTGAAGAAGGCGCAAAAGATGGGGGTTACCCCAAGCGATCCGGAAGCAAAAGCCTTATTAGAAAAGTAGGTTGATGCATCATGGCAGAAGCAGAGAAACTGTTTAAGATCAATATCGTTACGCCAAACGGGTTAATCTATTCTCACCGTGGCAGCTCCGTCTCAATGCGGGCTATTGACGGCGACCGGCAGATCTTGTACAACCACCTGCCGATTTTAACTCCGCTCACGATTGGTGAAGTCAGGGTCCAACGCGGCGCCGATGTCGACCACAAGGTTGATCACATCGCCGTCAGCGGGGGGATCATCGAATTCGCCGACAATGTGGCGACGATTATTGCCGACAACGCAGAACGCGCGCGCAACATTGACCTCAGTCGGGCTGAAGCTGCCAAGCAGCGGGCCGAGGCGCACATCAAGGAAGCCAAGGAAAAGCACGACGAGCAGTCATTGGAACGGGCTCAAATTGCTTTGCGGCGGGCTGTAAACCGGATTCACGTTTACGACGCGCTGCACAAATAAGGGAAAAGAGCGGATTTATTCCGCTCTTTTTTTATGGTAGATTTTATATGAGACAACTTGGAATTCACGCAATCATCAGCTTGGTGATCTACTTTGTTTGCATTGCCTTAGCCTTTCAGGCGATCAAAGCCGTCAGAATCGAGAAAATCATTCGGTCTAACCGGGTCTTTGAGGCCCAGGTCTTCTTAATTTTCACGGCGATTGCCCTGGGCTATACAGTCGGCCAATTTTTGATCGCCTTGATAGATACTTCATTGCAGCTCTCTAATCTCTTTTAAAGAATCGGTTAAAGCTAGGCGGAATCCGCTATACAGAGGGCTTTTATGGTACAATTAAAATTAATATGTTATGGAGGAAATAGACGTGTCAAAAGATATTGGTATTGATTTGGGGACCGCGAACGTTTTGATCAACGTTTCCGGCAAGGGCATTGTGATCGACGAGCCATCCGTGGTTGCCGTGGATACGAACACCAACAAGGTGGTCGCTGTCGGCACTGAAGCTTATGAAATGGTTGGCCGTACTCCTGGCAACATCCGCGTTATCCGGCCTTTAAAGGACGGGGTAATTGCTGATTTTGACATTACTGAAGCCATGCTGAGCTACTTTATTGAGAAGCTGAACGTAAAGGGCTTCATGAGCAAGCCGAACATTCTGGTCTGCACCCCGACTGGAGTAACTTCAATCGAGCAAAAGGCAATCATCCAAGCCGCGGAAAAGTCTGGCGGCGGCAAGGTCTACCTGGACTACGAGCCTAAGGTAGCAGCTGTTGGGGCCGGCCTGGACATTTTCAAGCCGCAAGGGAACATGGTTATCGACATCGGTGGGGGGACGACTGACATCGCCATCCTGTCCATGGGTGAAATCGTGACTTCCAAGTCCCTGCGCTATGCTGGTGACCGGATGAACCAGGCGATCGTCAACTACATCAAGGCAAACCATCAGCTCTTGATCGGGATGCGGACGGCTGAAGCCATCAAGATCGAAATTGGTGCCGCTACTGACCCAGACCCGGACGCAAGCATGAATGTCCGCGGCCGGGATACCATTGACGGTTTGCCAAAGCAAATCAAGGTAAGCAGCTCTGAAGTAACGGAAGCCCTGCAAGATGGCCTGCAAAGCATCATTGATGCTACCAAGCAGGTTCTGCAGGAAACGCCGCCAGAATTGTCTGCCGACATCATTGACCGGGGGATCATGATTACTGGTGGTGGCGCCCTGCTGAAGAACATCAACAAGCTGATTGCCGACAGTCTGCAGGTTCCGGTTTTGATCGCTGATTCACCGCTTGAATCAGTTGCCCTGGGCACTGGCATCCTGCTGCAGCATATTGAAAAGCACGAACGTCACTAATAATGCGTCAAATAATGATTCTTCTAGTCCGCTTTTACCAGCGGGCAATTTCACCGATTTTGCCGGACAGTTGCCGTTTCTACCCGACCTGCTCCAGCTATATGATCACCGCTTTGGAAAAGCATGGTCCGCTTTTGGGACTGCTGATGGGTCTGGCGAGGATCCTGCGCTGCAATCCATTTAACCGTGGCGGGGTGGATCCGGTGCCGGACAAGTTTACCCTATTGCGCAACCCCCACCCAGAAGAATATGAAGACGAAATTATTGCCAGAAAATTCCACAGTCACTAACGAGGAGGGAATATGTCAAGAAATCAAGAAAACATCGGGATCGAGGTCAACGAACTGTCTGGCCGCCGGGTACCGACTTGGGAAGTAGTCATTCCGAAGAAGCGCCAGATCGGCTTGATCGAGCAGGTTGACGGCAAGTTCAGGGTAACCAGCAGCAAGTCCAAGAACGTGATGTTTGCCAAGAGCCTTGATGCCGGCATCAACGACCTGCTGGCCTACTTCACCTTGCACGAAAAATAATTTTAACGAATAAAGTGATAGTTAATGGCAAAAGTTCAAGAAGAAAGCAAATGGTATGACCGCATTGCCTGGGGAGTCGTGATTCCCGTGGTTTTGCTGTCATTCGTCAGTTTTTATTCAATTTACAACGCGTCGGTTAACGACTCGACCTATGGGACGCCAACCAGAACCGTGGCCATGCAGATTGTCTGGTACACGGTTTCCTGGCTGATGGTAGCCTTCATCGTCCGCTTTGACGCCGAGCAGATCTTCAAGCTGGCCCCCTACCTGTATGGGCTGGGGATCATCCTGCTGATCGCGGTCCTTTTCCTGTATGACCGGACAACGGCCGCCAGCAGCGGGGCCAAGAGTTGGTTTGTCGTTGGGCCCGTCAGCTTCCAGCCTTCGGAAGTCATGAAGCCGGCCTTTATCCTGCAGCTGGCCAGAGTAGTCAGAGAGCACAATGAGCGTTACTCCCACAACCTCAGAAATGACTGGCTCTTGATCGGCAAGGTCATGGCCTGGTTTTTGCCAGTAGCCATGCTCCTTATGCTGCAGCCTGACTTCGGGACCACCCTGGTCTTTGTAGCGATTACCGCGGGGATCCTTCTGGTTTCAGGGATCTCCTGGAAAATCATCATTCCTGTCTTTATCCTGATGGTAGTCGTTGGCGTCGGCGTCATCCTCCTGGTCTTTACCAGTGAAGGGCAGACGATTTTGCGCCATTACTTCAAGACCTACCAGTTGGAAAGAATCAAGTCCTGGAGTGACCCCTCTGGTGACAACTCAAACAGCGCCTACCAGCTCTGGCAGAGCATGAAGGCCATCGGGTCTGGGCAGATTTTTGGCAATGGCTTTAACAATATTAAAGTCTACGTGCCAGTCCGGAACTCAGACATGATCTTCTCCGTGGTTGGGGAAAGCTTCGGCTTTGTCGGCGGCGTGGCCTTGATCGGGATTTACTTCGTCTTGATCGTGCAGATGGTCAAGATCACTTTCTCGACCAAGAACGCCTTCTATTCATATGTGTCCACAGGGATTATCATGATGATTTTGTTCCACGTCTTTGAAAATATCGGCATGAGCATTGATTTACTGCCCCTTACCGGGGTGCCTCTGCCGTTTGTTTCACAGGGTGGGTCTGCCTTGATCGGGAACATGATCGGGATCGGCTTGATCCTCTCGATGAAGTGGCACAACAAGGACTACATGTTCAGCACGGCTGGCGACTTTTAACTGAGAACGAAAAAATAGCCTCAATCTGGTTAATTCCAGTTTGAGGCTATTTTTTATTCCAAGGTGGCTAAGATCTGCTTTACGATCATGTTCAAATCGCGGTCTTCGTCAGCTGCTTTATCAGGAAGGACGATGAAGCGCTGGACAAAGTATCCGGCAATTGGCGCTGTTAAAAGGCGAATCAGATCAAGGGAATTATATTCTGGATGCTTTTCTAAAAGAATGCCTTTTACGCTTTTTGCCAGCTGGGGATTTTCAGTAAGTCGCTGTTTGGTCTCTTCCAAAGTTTCATTGATAAAAGCAGGATTGGTCAAGGCTTCTTGCAGCATGATCTTGATAACCTGCCGGTTTTTCTTGATGAAAGCGAAACGGTTGAAAACGATGAAGTGAACCAGCTCCTGCCGGCTTTTGGCTGAATTCTGCTTGATCTCCTGGATGAAGTCTT
>NZ_JBJEES010000109.1:0-1800 GCF_051873315.1 Lactobacillus sp. | reverse complement strand
ACCAAGATCATCCAGGCTATCCGTGACTACTTGAACGGGCAGGACTTCCTGGAAGTTGAAACTCCGGTTCTGCACAACATCCCAGGCGGGGCTGAAGCTCGTCCGTTCATTACCCACCACAACGCCCTGGACATCAACCTTTACATGCGGATCGCTTTGGAATTGCCACTGAAGCGTTTGATCGTCGGTGACATGGAACGGGTTTACGAAATCGGCCGGGTCTTCAGAAATGAAGGGATGGACCTGAAGCACAACCCTGAATTTACTGAACTGGAAACTTACGCTGCTTACTACGACTTCCACGATGTCATGGATGAAGCTGAAGGCATCATCCGGGCAGCTGCCAAGGTTGTTTCAGAAGATGGCAAGATCAACTACCAAGGCACTGACTTGGACTTGGGCAAGCCATTCCGTCGGGTGCACATGGTTGACCTGATCAAGGAATTAACTGGCGTTGACTTCTGGCAGCCAATGACTCTGGAAGAAGCCCGGAAGGTTGCCGCTGAACACCATGTTGAAGTTGAACCTTACTGGCAAGTTGGTCACATCATCAACGCCTTCTTCGAAGAATTTGGTGAAAAATCAATCGTTGACCCAACCTTCGTTTACGGCCACCCGGTTGAAGTTTCACCGCTGGCCAAGAAGAACGCGGATGATCCACGCTTCACTGACCGTTTCGAAATCTTCATCATGGGCAATGAATACGGCAACGCCTTCTCAGAACTGAACGACCCGCTTGACCAGCGGGAACGGTTCGAAGCCCAAATGGCTGAACGTGACGCCGGCAACGACGAAGCCGACATCATCGACGAAGACTACCTGCGGGCCATGGAATACGGTATGCCGCCTACGGGTGGTCTGGGCATCGGGATCGACCGTCTGGTCATGCTTTTGACCAACGCGGCTTCAATCCGCGACGTCCTGCTTTTCCCAACCATGCGGCCGGAAAAGATCGTCGACGACGAAAAGAACATTAAGCTGGACAAGTAGTCCAGATCGCTAAATTTAACTCTCCGGGCTTGGCCTGGGGAGTTTTTTATTGAAAAAATAAAACGAATCGTTTTCAAGATATAAATGTTAAGGCATTTTTGCTAGAATAAAGGCAATTAACTTGAGAGTTGCTTTTAGAAAAGGTGAATTTTTGCCAATCTACAGATACTTATTGTCGATTTTAACCACCATCTCCGCCTTGGCTGGGGCCTTTTTGGCTGCCAGCAGCGGCTTAGCGGCTTATTTGGCCAGCCAGCCAGTCAAGGCGGGGATTTTTGCCGTGCTCTGCCTTTTAGAGGGGCTTAGCGCCTACTTCCTCTGGCGGCCGGGGAAGCGGGTATTAGATATTTTAAATAGTGGCTTGCTGGCGTCAGCCCTGCTCCTCTTTTGGCAGGGAGAGGGACTGGCGGCTGGAGCTGCTCTGTCTTTATTGGCGATCAACTATCTGCTGAAAAAAGAAGAGACTTGGGCCTTGACTCTGGCTTTGGTCTTGAACCTGGTCTTTGCCGCTTTGACCATGTTGCCCCACCAGTTCATGTCTTTCCCGGCAGCTTAGTTTTCACGAAAGAAAAAATAGAATGAATTTGGATAAGATCAATTATTACGGGTTCAGCCGGGCGGGGGGCAATGTTTTGCTGGCCCGGTCTTGACTTTGGACGAAAAGCTCGTATACTTTAAATACAGATTAAGTTTTGCTGGGAAAGTGCTTTCAGCGGCTTAGTTTGGTGAATAGGACGATCAACCAGGGAATCACTGCCATGATTTCCTGGTTTTTGTTTGCAGACTTTTTAGCAAAAAAGAATTGACTTT
>NZ_JBJEES010000108.1:20189-27199 GCF_051873315.1 Lactobacillus sp. | reverse complement strand
GTCCACGCTTACCGGCGGGGAATCAAGTACGCTAATTCCTTGACTCTGCTTGACCGTTTCAACTTGTCTTACAGCGTTGATGACCTTTTAGGCCAAATGACGGATAACGAACAAATGAAGCGGGTTCTTTTGAAGGTGGCTAACCGGGCACCGAAGAACAATTCTGATGCTGTGGTCAAGAAGTTCACGGAAAAGACGGAAGACGGGCGCCTGCGCTTCAAGGACAATCCGCCCCGGGCCCGGCATGTCACTCAAAAAATCTATGACGAGCTTTTGGCTGGTCTGGAAGAGTACCAGAAGAGCGTAAATGACGATGTCCGTGTCCTTTTGATCAATTATGAAGTGACTGACATCATTCGCTACAGCGTGGGCGTCGGCAGCTGGGGAACCCGCTGCTACCTGGCCCTGCTCACCGGCAAGGATGGCAGCCACCTGGTCTTGCAGATTAAAGAAGCCCTGCCGCTTCGCTACAACCTGTCGGCCTTGACGGTTGAAGAAAGCCAGGCTCAAGGCAAGGGCGAAGGCAAGCGAATCATCACTGCCCAGCGGGTTCTGCAGACCTACCATGATCCTTTCTTAGGGGCCATGGAAGCTGGCGGCAGAAGCTTTTACGTCCGCCAGTTCCGGGATATGAAAGACTCGATTGACCCGCTCAAGCTGGACCAGGAAAGCTTTTCCGCCTATTGTCAGATGTGCTCCTTCATTTTGGCCGTTGCCCACTATCAAAGCCCGACGGCACCGATGATCTATGGCTATGTTCATAAGCAAAAAGAGCTGGACACCGGTCTGGCTCAGTGGGCCGTCAAGTATGCCGACCAAATGGAAGCCGATTATGCCCGCTTTGCCAAGTACCTGCAAGGCGAGGAAGACGAAGAATGATCAATGAAGAATTGACCGACCGGGACCGGGTTGAACTGACCAAGCTGTCTTATGAGGCGCTGAACGTGGGCGAGACAGTCAAAGTCGCCGGTAAGACGATCGGGCAATTAACCCGGGACGTTTATGCCAAGGACGGGATGCAGGCTTTTTTGATCGAAAACGGAAATGAGATCACAGTCTTGTTTAAGGGCTCTTATGGCTTTAAAAAAGGCAACGCGACTACCTGGCGTGATGAGTGGCTGAAGACCAACTGGCCGATTTTTCTGGCCATGCTGACGGATCAACGGCAGGTGCCCAGCGCTTTGATAACGGCCAGCCGCTATCTTAACCGCTGGCTGGAGGAGTTTCCAGATGGGCGTTTCTACATCTACGGGCATTCCCTGGGGGCGATCAATGCTGAATACGCCTTGGCAAATTGCCGTTTTCCTGACCGGATTGCCGGAGCATATCTTTATGAAGGCACCAATATCTGGCGGCTTTTGACTCATAAAGAGCGGCGGCTGGTGGCCCAGCTGCGGGGCAAAATCAACAGCTATGTTGACATCTATGATCCGGTGACTTTGGGTTATACGGCCAGCAAGCGGATGGTTGGCAAGCTGCACTACGTTGACAGCCTGCCCATGAACCCCATCAAACAGCACATGTGGGGCGGCTACCGCTTTGACGACCAAGGGAATTTGCTGGAAAAAGAAGTTGACCAGCGTTTCCTGGATTCCAGCAAAATGCAGCAGGCTTTTTTGAGCCGGACCGGGCGAATGGCCAATTACTTGAGGTATCACCGGAACCTGCAGACGGACTGGCAGAAGCAGTCAGAGCAGCGGATGGAACAGATTAAGGAAGAATTGTTTAACCACAGCTTTTTGCAAGACTTCAATGAGCAAGACAAAAAGTCAAAAGATGATCAAGAACAATAAAACAGTTGATCAAAAAGGCGCGTCAGTTGACGCGCTTTTTTGTAACTAAAGGGTTGACGTCTTCACATTTTGCCGTTATTATTTTTTAATAAAAATGATATGGAGGAGCTGTAATGAAAGAATTTTTAATTAGGGAGGGATTTGAATGAGTAAAAAGTTGACTTGGTACCTGCTCCCACCGGTACTTTTAGTGGCAGTATTCATGATTATTGATCTTGCGAGCGGCCAGCACAATTTGTGGATGTCAGCCGTTGCAACATTAGCTTGGTGGCTGTTTTCCTTTGCAAGTGACCACCTGGCCAAAGGCTGGCAAAAGGTGATTTTTCTGTCCTGTGTTGGCTTTTTACTCTTAGTTGCCGGCTTATGCATCTACATTAAGTTAAATCCATAAAACAGTTGATCAAAAAGGCGCGTCAGTTGACGCGCTTTTTTGTTAGAAAATTGGAACTATATTTCAAGCAGCAGCCCGGGTATAATTTTTCTTAGATGACTGTAAACGTAGCAGAAGGCAAGAAAAAATTAGAAGAGGAGCCATGCAAATGACGATTGAAGAAGTACTGGAAAAGCAGCTGCTGGCGGAAGATCCAAGTATCGAACGCTTTGAAGAAGATTTTTACGGGGACTTTTACGACTATTTTGTCAACTTTCTGAAGTTTAAGTGCCTCAGTCAAGGTAAGGACCTGGCCAGCCTGGAAAAGCAGAAACTGGTCTTGTATCTGGACTTGTTCAATTCCCAGGACTTCCCCGGCCGGAAGGCTTACCGTTACAAGTTAGTCTTTGACAGCCAGCTGAATTTTTTAGCGGCGGAGTCAGACTTCACCCTCAGCGCCCTTTGCCGGGACTTGCGCGGCCGGGTGGACCAGCTGAGCGACTACGAGGCGGTCAGAAGCCAGGCCTTAGCTTCTTTGGCAGAGCGTTTTGATTCAAAGAATCCAGACCCAAATACCAGGATCCAGAACTTTAACGTTGTCCTGGCTGATCTGTATGACCGCTATAATCTCAGCCGCTTCAAGATTGCCTACCAGCTGGTCAACTAAAGCGCTTTTTTAAAAGAGCGGGAATAGTTATAATTGACTTAGGAATTAAAGTTAAGGAGAAAATGCTATGAAAAAAATCGTAGTAATCGGGTCCAGCAACGTGGACACGACCCTGCATGTAGAAAACTTCCCAAAGCCAGGCGAAACTATCAACGCCAACAAGGTCAGCGAGGCTGGCGGCGGCAAGGGGGCCAACCAGGCAGTCGCGGCCGCTAAGAGCGGGGCTGAGACCATCTTCATCTCTAGAGTCGGCGAAGACTCATACGGAAGCTGGATGAAGGAGCAACTGGCCGGCTACGGGGTCAAGACTGACTATGTTTTGGCCACGGAAGGCGTTAAGACAGGCCATGCCTACATCACTTTGAACGCGGAAGGGCAAAACGACATCATCATCGACCACGGGGCCAACTACAGTTTGACTGAAGCTGATATTTTGGCGGCTAAAGACGTCATTGAAGGAGCTGACTGCGTCATCGCCCAGCTGGAAACCCCGCTTGAAGCAACTACCGCTGCCTTCAAGCTGGCCAAGGCGGCTGACAAGGTGACTATTTTGAACCCGGCTCCCGCTATCAAGGACCTGCCAGCTGATCTTTTAGCCGTGACTGACTTGATTACGCCAAACGAAACGGAAAGTGCTCTTTTGACTTCTTTGCCAGTTGCAGAAGAGGCTGATTTGGAAAAAAACGCGGCCAAGCTGCATGAATTAGGCGTTGAGCATGTGATCATCACCTACGGCAGCAAGGGGGCCTACCTGTCTTCTCCAGTCTTTACGGGCTTAGTACCAGCCTTCAAGGTCAAGGCGGTGGACACGACGGCGGCTGGCGACACCTTCTTAGGCTTTTTGGCTGGGGAATTGGCCAGCGACTTCAGCAACCTGCATGAGGCAGCCCGCTTTGCCAACCGGGCCTCATCTTTGGCCGTACAGAAGATGGGGGCTCAGCCGTCAATTCCGGACCGGGCCAGCGTTGCAGCTGCTTTAGCTGAGTAAAGGATGGGTGAAGAAATGATTATTGCACCATCAATTCTCAACGCCGACAACCTGCACTTGGGCCAGCAGATTCAAGAAGCAGCCGACAGCGGAATCCGCCGCTTCCACATCGACGTGATGGACGGGCATTTCGTGCCTAACTTGTCATATGGCCCCCAGCTGGTGAGTGATTTTAAAAAGCAGTTCCCGGACTTGACCGCGGAAGTGCACTTGATGAGCAACAACCTGCCCGACCTTTTGCCGGCTTTTGTCAAAGCAGGCAGCGACTTGATTGAAATTCACTATGAAGCTGACTATCCAAACAGAATTGACCACTGGTTGGACTACTTAAAGGAGCAGGGCGTCTCCCGCGGGTTAGTCCTTAGCCCGGACACTGATATCAAGGTGCTGGAGCGTTGCATTGACAAGGTTGACCAAGTTCTTTTGATGACGGTTTACCCGGGCTTTGGTGGGCAGAAGTTTATGGAAGAAGCGCCAGAGCGGATCAAGGCCGCCCGGGCAATTCTGCCAGATCTTCCAATCGAAGTAGATGGCGGGATTAATGATCAGACGGCTAAGCTTGCCAAAGATGCCGGAGCTGATGTCTTTGTCGCTGGCTCTTATATCTTCGGCCGTGACTCAGTGGCTAAGCAGGTAGCTGAACTGACAAGCATTTTGGAAAAATAGCGGAGGCAAAAAATGGACCAAGCAAAGCAAGATGAATTGAAAAAGGCTGCTGCCAAGAAGGCAGCTGCCTTGGTGGAAGACGGCATGGTTTTGGGCGTTGGCACTGGGTCAACGGTGAAGTTTTTCATTGATGAACTGGGCAAGAAAAAAGAAGCCGGCTTGACTCTCAAGGCGGTCGTGACCACTTCCAGCCGCAGCCAAAAGCAGTTAGAAGGCTACGGCTTTACGGTCAGCCCCCTCAGCGAAGTTGACCAGGTCGACCTGACGGTTGACGGGGCAGACAGGGTGGACAGCCAGTTAAACGGGATCAAGGGAGGCGGGGCAGCCTTGACCTTGGAAAAGAACGTGGCCGTCAACTCCAAGAAGAATGTCTGGATCGTGGATGAAAGCAAGGTCGTTGACCACCTCAGCGGCTTTGCCTTGCCAGTAGAAGTTTTGCCAATCTCCTGCATGCAGGTAGAAAAGCGCCTGGAAGACGAAGGCCTTAAGCCGGAATTCCGCTTAGAAGCTGACGGCCAGCGCCTTAAGACCCACTACGGCAACTATATTCTGGACCTCAAGCTGGACCGGATTCCGGTGCCAAGCGGTCTGGCTGATTACCTGGATCACACGGTCGGGGTAGTTGAGCACGGGCTCTTTTTGAACATCTGCGATCAGGTCATTATTGCCCGTGACAACGGGGAGATCGAAGTCCGCAGCCGCTAAGAAAATTTTTTAGAAAAGAAGCAACCGCTTCTTTTCTTTTTATTTGCCGGGCGAAATGATAGAATAAAGCTATTCTGAAAAATGGAGAACGATTAATGAACAAGAAACCCTTAATTATTTCAACTGATCCCGGGATCGACGACGCGGTCTGCTTAACGATCGCCCTGTTCGCCAAGGAACTGGACGTAAAGATGATCGTGCCAACCTGGGGCAACGTTTCTTTGGAGAAGACCTTGAACAACACCCTGCGCCTGCAAGCCTTCCTGGGCACCAAGGTGCCGGTTGTGGCTGGGGCCAAGCTGCCTTTGGTCAAGGAAGCCATCGATGCTTCTGAAGTGCACGGGGCAAGCGGGATGGACGGCTTTGACTTCCCGGAAGCTGACCGGAGCCTTTTGGTAGAGGGCCTGGCCGCTACCAAGATCCACGAAGTAGTCAGTCAAAGTTCAGAAAAGGTGACCTTGATGCAGATCGGGCCAGCTACGGACTTTGCCCTTTACTTCCGCCAATATCCGGAAGACTTGGACAAGATCGACCGCCTTTACATCATGGGCGGGGCCTTGGGCCGGGGCAACTACGGTCCTTACGACGAATACAACGTTTCCGGGGACCCGGAAGCAGCTAAGATCGTCTTTGACTTAGGCGCCAAGGGCCTGGATATCTATGTGGCTCCTCTGGAAGTCGGCAACCAGGCCTTCGTTGACGCGGCCAGCCTGGAAGAAATCAAGGCTTTGGGCCGGGTCGGGGAAATGATCTACGGCCTTAACTCTCAATACGAATTAAACGATGCTGACGCGGACAAGGGCAAGCGGATCTATGACGCCTTGACGGCGGCCATGCTGCTGGCGCCAGACCTGTTTGAAGTCAAGGAAGCATACGTGGCGGTAGACACCAAGGGCCCATACACTTATGGGGCTTCAGTCATGGACTTTGATGGCTTCTTTGGGCAAAAGGCCAATGCCAAGATCGCGGTCAAGGTTGACCGCCAGGCCTTCAAAGACTGGTTCCTGGCTGCGATTGCCCAGGCAAAGTAGGTGAACTGAATGGCTGATTATGTTTACAAGACGGTCATGCATGACATCAAGCGCCGGATTTTAGCGGGCGAATATGAGGGGATGCGGCTGCCCGACGAGCGCAGCCTGGCCGAACAGTACCAGGTCAGCCGGTCGTCGATGAAGCGGGCCCTGGAACTCCTTGCCCAGCAGGGCATTGTGTTTAAGAAGCGGGGCAGCGGGACTTTTATCAATCCTTTGTACCTAAAGAACCAGGCGATGTTTCGCTATGAAGGGTCCAACCTGGGCCTTACGGACAGCTTTTTGGTTCCAGGCAAGAAGCAGGGGATCAAGCTGCTGGAATTTAAAGTGGTCAAGGCCAGTCCTGAAACGGCCCAGGACCTCTTCTTGAGTGAAAATGACTTCGTTTACCAGTTTAAGCGCCTCCGCCTTTTGGATGGCCAGCCCTTTTTGATTGAAGAAGGCTTCGTGCCGATCAAGATCCTGCCGGAGCTTAAAGAAGAGATTCTGCAGGGGTCCTTGTTCAACTACTTGGAAGACGCGCAAAACAAAGCGGTCACCAGGTCCTATTTGACTATTACGGTTTCCCCATCAAGCAAAGAAGACCAAGAAGAGTTGCAGCTCAAGGCAACTGAGCCAGTCGGCGTGATGGACGGGATCTTCTTTTTGGATGACGGAACGCCATTTGAAGTCTCCAGCATGCGGGTTCACTACAAGTACATGCGCTTCAACAGCTTTGTCAATTTGAATTAAGACAAAAGATATATGCGGACAGGTGATACCTGTCCGTTTTATTTTTCACTATTTCTAT
>NZ_JBJEES010000108.1:16728-20089 GCF_051873315.1 Lactobacillus sp. | reverse complement strand
CTCTTTGCAAAGTATTTTAAGGATTTGCAAAATTGGTAGGATCCAATTAATAAATTAGTTGACTTATTTTCAGCAAATGGTATGATTAAAGCAAATAAAGAAAACAAGTTTCCTCAAAGGAGTAAAAAGATGGCAGTAGATTACGATTCAAAAGAATACTTAAAGAGCGTTGATGCTTGGTGGCGGGCCGCCAATTACTTGTCAGTCGGGCAACTCTTTTTGCTTAAGAACCCTTTGCTTAAGGAAGAACTGACGGCTGATGACGTTAAGATCAAGCCAGTTGGTCACTGGGGTACGATCGCGCCGCAAAACTTCATCTACGCCCACTTAAACCGGGTCATCAAGAAGTATGACTTGAACATGTTCTACATTGAAGGTTCCGGTCACGGCGGCCAAGTTATGGTTTCCAACTCATACTTGGATGGGTCATACACTGAAATCTACCCGGAAATTACTCAAGATGAAGCCGGGATGACCAAGCTTTTCAAGCGCTTCAGCTTCCCTGGCGGGGTAGCATCTCACGCGGCTCCAGAAACCCCAGGTTCAATCCACGAAGGCGGGGAACTTGGCTACTCCTTGTCACACGCAACGGGTGCCATCCTGGACAACCCAGACGTGATTGCCGCTACAGAAATCGGCGACGGGGAAGCAGAAACCGGCCCGCTGGCAGCTGGCTGGTTCTCCAACCGCTTCATCAACCCGGTCAAGGATGGGGCTGTTTTGCCGATTTTGCAGGTCAACGGCTTTAAGATCTCCAACCCGACCATTACTTCCCGCATGAGCGACGAAGAACTGACCAAGTACTTTGAAGGCATGGGCTGGAAGCCTTACTTCGTATCTACCTTCAAGGGCGGCCGCTTTGACGGGATGAAGAACATTGACCAGATTCACGAAGAAATGGCCAAGACCTTGGACGCTATCATCGAAGAGATCAAGGCCATTCAAAAGAATGCCCGGGAAAACGGCGATGAATCATTTGCCCACTGGCCGCTTTTGATCTTCCAATGCCCGAAGGGCTGGACTGGTCCTAAGGCAGATCTGGATGGCAAGCCGATTGAAAACTCCTTCCGGGCCCACCAGATTCCGCTTCCGGTTGACCAGAAGCACATGGACCACAAGGAACTTTTGCTGGACTGGCTGAAGAGCTACAAGCCAGAAGAACTGTTTGACGAAAACGGCTACCCGACTGACTTAGTCCTGCAAAACGCGGTTCACGGCGACCAGAGAATGGCCATGAACCCGGTCACCAACGGCGGGATCAACCCTAAGCGCTTGAACCTGCCAGACTGGCGCGACTTTGCCTTTGAAGTTGGCAAGCCTGGTTCAAAGAATGCCCAGGACATGGTGGAATGGGCCAAGTACCTGACCAAGGTGGCGGAACTGAACCCGACTACTTTCCGCGGCTTTGGTCCGGATGAATCCAAGTCCAACCGGCTCTTTGACTTCCTGGACAGCGAAAAGCGGCAATGGGAAAGCGAAATCCATGAGCCAAACGATGAAAATCTGGCTGCGCAAGGGCGCTTGATTGACTCGCAATTGTCAGAGCACCAAGACGAAGGGATGCTGGAAGGTTACGTATTGACTGGCCGCCACGGCTTCTTCGCTACTTATGAAGCCTTCGGCCGGGTGGTTGATTCTATGCTGACCCAGCACATGAAGTGGCTGCGGAAGGCTAAGGAACAATACTGGCGCCGCGATTACCCATCATTGAACTTTGTGGCCACTTCAACTGTCTTCCAGCAGGACCATAACGGCTACACTCACCAGGATCCAGGTCTTTTGACCCACCTGTTTGAAAAGAACCGGCCGGATATGATCCATGAATACCTGCCAAGTGACACCAACACCTTGCTGGCTGTTGCTGACAAGGCCTTCCGTGACCGGGAAGGGATCAACCTGCTGGTAACTTCCAAGCAGGAACGGCCGCAATGGTTCACTCCTGAAGAAGCAGCCAAGCTGGTTGACAATGGCTTGGGCTACATCGACTGGGCTTCAACTGACAAGGATGCCAAGCCGGACGTGGTCTTTGCTTCAACTGAAACTGAACCGACCATGGAAACTCTGGCAGCTATCGACATCCTGCACCAGAACTTCCCAGACCTGAAGATCCGCTATATCAACGTGGTTGACGTGATGAAGCTGATGGCACCGAAGGATAACCCGGCCGCTATTTCTCAAGAAGAATTTGACCGCCTCTTCCCAACTGACGTACCGACCATCTTCGCATGGCACGGCTACAAGACCATGATGGAATCCATCTGGTTTGCCCGCAAGCGTTACAATGTTTCAATTCACTGCTATGAAGAAAATGGTGATATTACCACGCCATTTGACATGCGGGTCTTGAACCACCTTGACCGCTTCGACCTGGCCAAGGACGCGGTTGAGCAAATTCCAGCCTTGAAGGACAAGAGCGCGGCCTTCATTGACAAGATGGACAGCCTGCTGTCTAAGCACCACGCTTACATCCGGGACCACGGTGAAGACATTCCAGAAGTAACTTCTTGGAAGTGGACTGGCCTGGACAAGTAAGAAGAGAAAAATAATAATTACAGAATTAGCAGATATCGTTCCAAAAGGGACGATATTTTTATTTTTACTAGCTGAAAAGGATTAAATGTGATAAAATGTAGTTTGAACAAGATAGCTATATTCTTATTTTTAAACTTTAATAAGGATAGGCAAACGGATCTGGCATCTCGATGGAAGGATGCAATTAATACGTGCCAATTGGTACAGGAAATATTAAATTGCAACGGGAGAACCTAACATGATGCAGATTATGAAAAAATCCAGAGCTTTTTTGCTGGCTGCAGTGTTGATTCTGCAGCTTATTTTGCCTTCCTTTGCGGGAGTGAGTCAGGCCGCTGCCAGTGAGGTCAGTGACCAGCTCGTCTTCATGCAGAAGGACAAAGAGCTGACTGGTAAAGATAAAAATGATTCCTTAAATTTGAAGCTGAGTTGTCAAGAAACGCTCACGCTCAAGCGGAGTAAAAATGAGGCTGACCTGGAGGTAAAAGTCAGTCTGCCAGACTTGGTAGATTTGGATAAAACCGCCACGGACAAGGCCAATAAAGAATTGAAGATTGACAAGCCGGAAGAGGCTGTCAAAGAAGTAGCCGCTTCTGAAAAAGAAAGCCGGCACCTTTTGCTGCACTTTGCCAAAGGGCAGAGCGAGCTGAAGTTTACGCTGACTGGCAAAGAAGTCGGCAGCGGTCAGCTGATCGCGACTTACCAGGAAGATGGCAAGGACTATTCCAGCTATCCGCTGGTGGTCAAGGTGGAGAATGAAGATACTGAAGAATCATCATCTTCTTCATCTACGTCATCTTCTGCTTCTTCATCATCAGCAGCAGGTAAT
>NZ_JBJEES010000108.1:0-16628 GCF_051873315.1 Lactobacillus sp. | reverse complement strand
TCTGCAAGTACTTCTAGCAGCTCAGTTTCTTCAGCAAAGACAGCAACTAGTACATCCAGTTCAGAAAAATCTGCAACTAGTTCAATTAATTCTGAAAAAACAGTCACTGCTTCAACTAATCAGCTGACTACCAACCTGAGCCAGGCGAAGTCTGACTTCAGCGCTATCAACGCCCGTCTGTTTACCAGCAATCTGCTGGCCAGCACGACGGTAACAAGCAAGGCTAACGCTGACTTGGCAATTTCGTCTGATAACAACGGGTACATGGTTTGGTCAGGCGATACGGCTTTGTTTACGATCAACTTCAAGGTTTCTGGCTCACGCTATGATGAGGCTGACCGCTGGCCGGCCACGCTGACCTTTAATTTGACGGGCAATGCCAATGGTCACTTGAAGCTGAAAACTGATGTCCTGCCAGAAGTTGCTGGCGTTAAGCCGACTGTTTCTGACGGCAAGGTCATCTATACTTTCCAAAAGTCCGACCTTAAGGCAGGTCAGTCCTACAGCTTCAAACTGGCTGTCAACACTGACAACGGCTACATCAATCATGCTACTTCATTAGAACTTGCCGGCAGCTTCAAGGACAACACTGGCTATGAAACAAAAGCCAGTGCCTACACCCAGGTTGCCGCAACTACCAGTGCCTCAATCAGCACGACTTTTTTGGGTGCAAAGAATGGCTCATTGAACACTGCTCCTGGCAGAGGGGACACTCTGGCTTGGCGGATCAGCTACTCGATTCCGAATAAGACTGGTCTCAACTTCTTAGACCCGACTCAAAAACTGCAAATCAGCTATTTGATGCAGGATGGCGTTTATGCCGGCATTACGGATCCGAATGGCAATGTGACATATGTTGGCACTAACGGAAAAACTATTACCTGGGAAATACCAACGCCATCTATTGAGGAACAGGCAGCCAGCCTAGCCAGCGGCCAGCCACTGGTGTCAGGGTCCTTTATTGTTTACACCAAGCCTGGCAATAGTATTTTTTCCAGATGGACTGCCAATGAAGTAATTACTAATACGGCAACACTGACAGCGAAAAATCTGCAGAATAATACGATTTCGGTTCAAAGCAGCGCAACTGGTCAAATCGGCCAAGTCATCAACGGGAATGTAAATTCTAACGGTGATGTTCTTTACCCGAACTTCTACGGGCCAAGCGATGGTGAAGGCAATATGGGCCTTAATGCCCTAACGACTGTTTATGACACGGCCAGCCTGCTTTTTGCCAGCCAGTACTTTACTGGGACTGAAGGGCTTGCAACAACGAAACAATACAACAGCAGAGGCAGTTTGGTCGGAAGCAATATCAGTTCTGGCACTTTCAACGGTTCAATTATCAATGGTCTGCTTAACACAGGCTTGCAAAAGTCGGTAGTTCACTACGATATTGATTCCCACATTATCATCAAGACCTTGGAATTCGCTACCCCATGGCTGCAACTTTATGTTTCTGAAGGTTCAACCAGCTACCCAAGCGGGACGGCTCCGGGGACTCTGGCAACTTTGTATGTCAGAAATATGGAAACTGGGGCTCTTAGAACGATCACCAAGTATGTGACTAAAAACGGCCAGATTCCACTGTCAGACTTTGGCGTTAAAGACAATGAACGCCTGGTTAGCGCAGATTTCAGCATTCAGTACGAAGATACCAGCCAGCTGATCAATACCAAAACGTCTGGGGCGGTCTACATGCGTGGCGGCGTTGAGGAAGGCTATGTTGGCAAGGCTACGATAACTACCCAAGCCTACATCGTAACCAAAGACGGGACCAAGTATGTCCACGAGTCAACGACTAACCAGAAGACCAGCAGCGGCGAATTCAGCCCGATTGGTCCACGGTCAGTTCAAGTCATTGAAAAGCCAAGCAGTACGCCGATCGGTCGGACTGACGTTTCCTTTGCTCAACATGCTAAAGACGGAGAAACCGTTATTCAGAAGAACTCCTCCAACCGGGTTATTGCTGACTTCTACAATGTGACCAACTCCCCGATCGCTACGAAGTCACCAACGGTTTTGTCAGTTCTTTTGCCAAAAGGGGTGACGGTTGACAACGCCAATACCGATGTCAAGATGTATCTTGTCAATGACAGTACCGGCCAAGAGACGCTCTTAGAGAGAGGGGGTTCAGCCGGCAACTGGTCTGGCGCTTTCAATTACAAGCAGACCTTGAAAAATGCGGACAGCGTTGATACTGGCCAGCAATACGTTAAGTTTGTTATGGGTGAAGGACAAGGGGGCCTGCAGCCGGGTTACCACATCCGTGGTGAATTCAACGTCAATGTTGGAGATGTCAGTGGACCAGTAACCTTGAAGGCTTACGGTGCTTCCTATAGCCAGAAGCTGCTGGCTCCAACGGGTTACTCCCTGATCACGGACAAGGAATCTGACAAGGTCAAAGACGGCGAAGCCTACAGAGAAGTCGCCGATCTCTTTGGCGACGGAAACTTGAAGGTGGCTGTTGCTAGCCAGCAATCCTACAGCCTGTCAAACTATGATGAGTTGAAGACAGAAAAAGAAGTCAAGGGTGACCTGGACAGTGACTACTCTAGCATGGCTCATGCCAGCTTGGGCGGGCAGATTTCCTACCGGCTCAAGTTCAGCAATACTGACGGCCAGGCCATCACCAAATTGACCTTGCTGGACGTTTTGCCAACTGTTGGCGACTTAGGCATTACTGACAATGTTGACCGGGGCAGCCAATTTACTCCGGTATTGGCCGGCCCAATTACCTTGAGCAACTCCAACCTGGAGATCAAGTACTCAACTTCCAGTAAGCCAAGCCGGGCGCTTTTGAACAACTCAGTAGCTAACTGGCCATCTGGCGCCCAAAAGCTGCAGGACCCATCCGGGGCTGAAAGCCCAACTTGGCTGACGCAAGATCAAGTGACTGACTGGTCCAAGATCCGGTCCTTTACGATCAGCTTGAAGAATGGGCAAACGATCAAGGCAGGCCAAACCACAACCATCGAGTTCACCATGCAGGCGCCAAAGCGGACTGACTTAACAGCAAGTCAGCTGCAGACCTTGCTTAATCCAAATACGGATGAAAGCAGTCGGGCAGCCTGGAACAGTTTTGCGGTCACGACCAACAACCTGCTTCCAGTTGAACCAGCCAGAGTTGGGGTGGTACTTGAGGACGCGTCAGCGGCGATCATCAAGAAGGACGCTGCTTCCGGCAAGACTCTGTCGGGCGTTGAATTTAAGCTGGCGGACAGTGAAGCTAACGCCAAGGCAGGCAAGTTCCTCCGTCTGGCAGACGGCAAGGTTGTCGCGCCAAGTGATTCTAACTACTCTTCCGGCCAGGACTATGTCTTAAAGAGTGATGACAACGGTCAATTGCTCTTTACCGGCCTTAAGAGCGGCCAGACCTACTATGCGGTTGAAACGAAGGCGTTAGACGGCTACCAGCTGGATTCTACGCCTCACGCGGTAAAGGCCAGCTACCAGACCAGTCAAGCGGCTGTCACGGTATACAACCAAAAGCAGCCAATTCTGCCGCAAACCGGTGGACCAGGTGCTTTGATCTTTATCTTGTTAGGTTTGATCATGCTCTTGCTAGCTGTTTTGGGCTTAAGAAATCACGATATTGTAAAACGGTAATATACAAATTGGACTGAAAGCGTTGTGCCTCTAGGGCGCAGCGCTTTTTTGCCCTATTAGTAAAGAAGTATAGAAAAACTAATGATCTTATATTGAACTTTTTATAACCCGATGATATAATTATGATAGATTCAAGGAAATGAAGAAATAACAAAAGAACAATTAGCGAAAGATCTAGCTGGTGGCTTTCGGCCTGCAATCGCAGGTAAGCAGAATTGCTGATCCAACTTGTTCACGAAAACGAGATGCCATTGGCGGGTATTTTCCATCACACGCCCGCGCTAGACCAAGCACTAAGCCACTTTTAGGAGGTGACAGGACTTTAGGGAAAAAACGGAGATTGCTGATAATTAGTGTGAATTAAAAGAGACGGAGAAAAGACCATGAAAAGAGGAAAATTAGCAACTTTGCTGGCTGCCTTTACTTTGGCAGCCGCACCTATCCTGTCTAGCGCTGGCCTGGTAAGCGCCGCTGAAGACAACTATACGACTACTAAGCCTAACGAAGTAACTGTGGCCATCCACAAGTACAAGACCACCAGTGACTTGTCAGGCAAGACCAAGCAAAACGCTGACTTTGACACCAAGTCAACCAGCGATTTGAAGAACTTGCTGGGCCTTAGCGACAGTGACAACCTGGAGCCAATGGCTAATGTCAAGTTTAAATACTTCAAGGTCAATGACAGCGACAAGCTGGCAGACTTGGCCAAGAAGTCAGTTAAGGAACTGGAAGCAGCTTACTCAACTAACGGCGAGATGACTACTGACGCTTCTGGTTTGGCAACTAAGGTTATTCCAGAAGCTGATTACGGCAAGTATTACTTTGTCGAAGTAACCAAGACTGACTCAGCCTTTGAAACTGCACCATTCCTGCTGGAAGTTCCATCATACATTTCCGGCAAGGGTTACGCTAAGACCATGAACGTTTACCCGAAGAACAAGGTTACTACCCCAACTCCGGGCAAGGACGTCAGCGATCTGGGCAACAACGACGACTCAGCCAAGGTCGGCGACCAGGTTAAGTGGTACTTGAAGGGTACTATTCCTGCCGATATCGACACTTACCAAACTTACGAATTCATCGATACTTTGGATTCAGCTCTGACTTACGACAAGTCCTTCACTCCAGTAGTTACTGTCGGCACTAAGACTTTGAAAGCCGGCGAAGATTACACGGTAACT
Source organism: Lactobacillus sp. (assembly GCF_051873315.1). Taxonomy (GTDB): domain Bacteria; phylum Bacillota; class Bacilli; order Lactobacillales; family Lactobacillaceae; genus Lactobacillus. The sequence continues at coordinate 11,838 of NZ_JBJEES010000108.1, read as the reverse complement.
GAACCAACTGCTGACAGCAATGTCTTCAAGGTTACCTTGACTGAAGCAGGTAAGAAGAAGGCCTACGAAGCTTACCAAGCAGCAGGCCAAACTCCAAGTGCTGAAGAAATCAAGGACATTGCCAAGAACACTGACGAAAACCCATTCATCGAAGTTGAATTTGCAACTACTATCAACGAAAAGGCCGTAATGGGCAAGACCATCGACAACAAGGTTGTCTTGAACTACCACAACGGCGGCAGCGTTTCTGGCAAGCCAGAATCTGACACTCCAGAAGTTCACACCGGTGGTATCCGCTTCGTTAAGAAGGACGCCGTTAACAAGAACGTTCTGGAAGGCGCAGTATTCGAACTGTACGAAGCAGACGGCACTACTCCAGTTAAGTGGACTCAAGCCATGATCGATGCCAACGGCTCAACTGGCTTCAAGGACCAAGCAGTTGGCAACCAAGTTAAGCTTGTTTCAAAGAAGGACGGCACTTTCGAAATCAAGGGCCTGAAGTACGGCTCAACTGGCAAGAACAACGATGATTCTTCTACTAAGTACGTTCTTAAGGAAGTTCAAGCCCCAGAAGGCTACAACCTGCCAGACAATGCCACTACTACTGTGACTGTCAACGCAACTTCCTACTACAAGAATCCAACTGCAGTTGATGCTGTAGCAGCTGATCCTGTAGAAATCCTGAACAACAAGACTCCAAACCTGCCAATGACTGGTGGCATCGGTGCCCTGATCTTCGCTCTGACTGGTTTGGCAGCTGTAGGCTTCGCCTTCTACGAAATCAAGAAGCGTCGTCAAGCCTAATTGACTAAACTTAGTTGATTTGTTGATCACAATTTGTTACTTTTTGAAGCGGGAAAGTCAATTGGAAATTCAATTGGCTTTCCGCTTTTCTAAAGCAGGGGAGCTGGCCCTGAGCTTGCCTGCTTTAGAAAGGTTAGTCTTTAAAAATAATAAATGGCTGCATTGTGGAAGAAAAACAGTGCAGAGTGTAGAGTATAAGAAGGGTGAGAAGGGAGAACAACTTATGGCGACTCATTTACGGCGCGGCCACTTGGCTTTTGCCTGGCTTTTGGCCTTGCTCAGTCTGCTTTTTACGGCTGGCCGGGCTCAGGCCGCCAGCCAAGACCTGACCTTGGTCAACCCTAGTCCAAACCAAGCGACAAGTTTCGTCTTTAAAGGCTGGAAGGTTAATGACCAGGCTAAGCTGGCGGACTTAAACAAGCAGACCAGCGAAGAACTGGACCAGTCCAGCCAGGCCGTTTTCCAGGAAAAAATGGCTGCCGGCCAGAGCCAATTAAAGCTCTCCCTGGATCCCGGCCGCTACTACATCAGAGAATTGACCAAGCCAGGGGTGACGGTCCAGCCGCTTCTTTTGACTTTACCTAGAAACGGCAGTAACCAGCTAACGGTCTACTTAAAGACTGAAGCCATCACTGGCCAGGTCCAGCTGACTAAGCTGGGCTATGCCAGCGCTTCAGCCAAAGGCAAGGCCCTGGCCGGAGTTAGTTTCTACCTTTATCAAGAAGGCAATAATCTTCCCTTGCGAGTTGATGCTTTGGGCAAATTGTCAACAGACGACCGGGATTCCCGCCTCCTTTTGACTGACAAAAATGGGCTGATCAAGGTGACCGGCCTGCCAGCCGGCAACTACTACTTCGTTGAACAGGCGACCCTGTCTGGATACGTGAAGAATACCAGCCCGCAGCACTTTACCGTCAAAGCCGGGGAAACGGCCTACGTGACTGTAAAGAACTACCAGCCGACCGTGCCGACTCAGCCGCAGAAGCCGACCGTGCCAAAGAGTTCCAGCTCTAGCTCGAGCTCTAGTTCAAGTTCCAGCTCAAGCTCAAGCAAGCCAAAGGTACCGACTCAGCCGCAAAAGCCTAACGTTCCTAGCCAAAAGAAGAAGGGCTTCCTGCCGCAGACCGGGGAAATCGTCAGCTGGCTGGCCGTCTTTGCCGGCCTGGTCCTCCTCGTCTTTGGCCTCTTCTTAGCTGTGAAGAGCCGGCGGAAAAATGACCAATAGGATTTACGGAAATGAAAAAAGAAGCAAAAAAGCAGGCAAATAAACAAAAGCAGCAAAATAAGAAAAAGGGGCCAATCTGGCCCTTTATTTTGCTTTTACTGGTCGGCTTGGGTCTTTTGGCTTATCCTTTGTCGACTCAGGTCTACAACTTTTGGCTGTCTCACCAGAAGGTCCAGTCTTTCCAAAAGGCGGCCGGCAAATTGTCAGAAGCTGAAGTAAAAAAGCGCCTCCGCCTGGCCCGGGCCTATAACGCCTCGCTCTTGTCACCAGGCCAGCAGGCCAGCTTCAGTGATCCTTTCAGTAAGAAGGAGAAACAAGCAGGCGTGGCAGCTTATGCCAAGATGCTGGAATTAGAGGAAAACATCGGCTATATCGATCTGCCTAAGCTCCACCAAGAATTGCCGATCTATGCCGGGACCAGTGAATCAGTCCTGCAAAAGGGCATTGGCCACTTGCCAGGTTCATCCTTGCCAGTTGGGGGCAAGAGCACCCGGGCGGTTCTTACCGGCCACCGTGGCTTGCCAAACTCCCGCCTCTTTACTGACCTGCCCCGGATGAAAAAAGGGGATGTCTTTTACGTCCACAACCTGGGCCAGACCCTGGCCTACAAGGTTGACCAGATTAAGGTGATCAAGCCGACCCAGGTTGACCAGCTCAAGATCGTCAAGGGCAAGGACCTCTGCACCTTGATGACTTGCACGCCATACATGATCAACACCCACCGGCTGCTAGTGACCGGCCACCGGATTCCATACAATCCAAAGGCGGAAGCCAAGGCCAAGGAAAGAAGCCGCAACCGCCTCTTCTGGATCATCATCGCTGTTCTTTTGCCAGTTTTGGCCATCATTATTTTCTTCTGGCACAAGAAGCGGAAGAAGAAAAAGCAAGGTAAAGCGGCAGAAAAGAAAGAACAAGAATAAGCAGATAAAAACGGGCCGTCCGGATTCACGCGGGCGGCCCGTTTAATATTTTTCTAGAATGAACTCCTTTGTGAAAAAAACTCTGCAAATAATGATAGAATAAAGGTAAATAGTTCAATTAGAGTAATTTAGGTGAATTACAGTGACTACGACACAAATCTGGATTAATTTACTAGCAATACTTGTAATCTTTGTTTTTGCCTCCTTCTTTGTCGCGGCGGAATTTGCCCTGGTGCAGGTCCGGCCCAGCCAGCTGGAGGACATGATCGCCAATGGACAGGGAAACGTGAAGAAACTTAAGCGGGCCCTGCACATGTCGCATAATTTGAATGAGTACCTGTCAACTACCCAAGTCGGCACTACCTTAGTTGGGGTTATCCTGGGCTGGTTCGGGGCTGATACTTTGGCCACCATCTTTGAAAGGCTTTTGGCTCTGACTCCCATGTCCAAGAGTCTGGTCAACTCAGTCGGAGCTTTGATCGGGGTTATTTTCCTGACTTATCTAGAAGTTGTTTTGACGGAAGTCGTGCCGAAAAATATCGCCATTGACGCCCCAGTCAAGATGCTGATGTGGATCGTAACGCCCCTCCACTTCTTCCATACTTTGGTTTATCCTTTCGTCTGGCTCTTGAACGCCAGCTCATCTGGTATTTTGAAGATAATGGGCTTTAACCCGGCCGATGAGGAAAACCAGGTTTATTCTCAGTCGGAAATCATCCGTTTGAGCAAGAACGCGGTGCATGGCGGGGCCTTGGACAAGGAAGACTTGACCTATATGGAAAGAGCCTTCCAGTTAAATGACAAGACGGCCAAAGACATTATGACCGACCGGACCCGGCTGACGGTTTTAGATGCCAGCGAAAACATCAAGACTGCCCTGGCCAAGTACCTGGAAGACGGCTACAGCCGCTTTCCGGTCGTGCGGGAAAATGACAAGGACGACGTGGTCGGCTACGTTTATGCCTACGACATCGTCCAGCAGAGCCGGGTGGACGACAAGGTGCCGGTGACCCGGGTCAACCGGACGATCATCACGGTGCCTGAATCCATGCCGATCCAAGACATTCTGCGTCTCATGATCAGCAAGCACACGCCAATCGTTTTGGTAGTTGATGAATACGGCGGCACCAGCGGGATCGTAACTGACAAGGACATTTACGAAGAGCTCTTCGGGTCAGTCAAGGATGAAATTGATGACGTTTCCGACGACTACATCATCAAGGACGCTGAAGGCAATATCCATGTTTCCGGCAAGACGACCCTGTATGACTTTGAACGCTACTTCCACCAGAATCTGAAGAGCTTCCAAAACAGCGACATCATCACCATCGGTGGTTACATGATGGAGCGCTATCCGAATTTGAAGAAAGAAGAGTCAGTAGAACTGGAAGGCTTCCGCTTTACCTTGGACGATATTCAGCAGGGTTTCATGCGCTGGTTTATCGTTGAAGGGCCAAAGACAAACGATCAAGCCGAAAAAGAAGAATAAGATTCTTAAAAAGGAACGGTTTTTAGACAAATGCCGTTCTTTTTTGTCAAAATAATGTTATAATCTGAATGTATCATTTTGAAAGCAATTAGTAATCGAGGAAACCTAATGAAAAGTATTCATGACGCAGTTGATCACAAGTTGTACAGCGAAGAAGACATCGCGGAAATGACCAAGCGGCTTGGCCAGCAATTGACCAAGGACTACGCTGGCAAGCGGGTGCTGGTTGTCGGCGCCTTGAAGGGTGCCATCTTCTTCTTGACCGACCTCCTGCGGGAAATGGACCTGGCTTGCGACATTGACTTCATCGACGTTTCCAGCTACGGCAACGGGACTGAATCCAGCGGCAAGATCACGGTAACCCATGACCTGGAAGCTGACGTGAAGGGCCGTGACGTCTTGATCGTTGAAGACATCGTGGACACTGGCCTCACTTTGAAGTTCATGAAGGACGAAATGCTCCGCCGCGGGGCAAGCTCAGTCAAGTGCTGCGTCTTGCTTAACAAGACGGCCCGCCGGACTACTGAAGTAGATGTTGAATACTACGGCACTCACGTAGGCAACGAATTCGTCATCGGTTATGGGATGGACTTTGCCGGCCTTTACCGGAACCTGCCTTACATCGGCGTCATCAAGCCGGAAGTTGTCGAAGAATTCAGCAGCAAGCACGAACACGACTAATTTTTCCTAAAAGAAAATGGATCATCCATGTGGATGATCCATTTTTTTGCTCTAGTGGAGCTTTTTCCAGTAGTAGACGGGCAGGCCCAGGAGGGTGATGCCCAGGCCGATCACGGAGAGGGCAAACTGGTTGATGACGGTCATCACGATGATGAACAAACCGCCAATAATGGAAATCAAAGGGATAACCGGGTAGGCTGGCGTCATGAAAGGCCGGGCCAGGTCTGGCTCTCTTTTTCTCAGCAAAATAACAGCCACAGACAGGAGGGTGGTGAAGGTCCACATGACAAAGACCAGCATGTTGGTCAAGATTTCAAAGTTGCCCAGGGCGATCATGATCAAGGCGATGGCGTTGACCAAAAGGGCGGAGAAGACCGGGACCCCGCTTCTGGCAGAAGTCTTAGCCAACTTCTCAGAGCCGGGCAGGCGGTCTGCTTGGGCCAGGATGTAAGGAGTCCGCATCCCTGTCAGCATAAAGCCGTTGCAGGCCCCGTAAACCGACAGCAGGATGCCGACCGTGACGATTTTGCCCCCGGCCTGGCCAAAAAGCTTCAAAGAAGCATAGTAGGCGGTATTGTCATTGCCGATGATTTTGGCAAAAGGCAAAGCAGTCATAAAGGCGTAGTTGACCAGGATGTAGACGACAGTGACCAGGGAGAGGCCGAGGATGATGGCCCGGGCCAGGTCCTTTTCGGGATTCTTCATTTCCTTGGCCAGATTGGTCACCACGATCCAGCCTTCAAAGGCGAAGAGGGCGGAGAGCAGGCCCTGGCTGATCCCGGCCAGCCAGCCGCCGCTGCTAGCCACCGTAACTGGCCAGAGGCTGACGGAGACTTGCGGGCGGATTAAGGCGAAAACGATGATCAAAAAGAGAGGGATCAGCTTGATGACCGTGATCACCGACTGCATCCAAGCTGAAGCCTTGGTGCCCAGCATGTTGATCAAAAAGAGCAAAAGGACCACCCCAGCGGCAATCCACTTGCTGCTGGAGGCTGGCAGGCCCGCCAAAACTACAAACTGCTGGCCGAAAATCGATGCCAGGGCCGCGATCTGAGCGGGGAAGTAGACGGTCATTTCCGCCCAGCCGAAGAGAAAGCCCCAGATATTGCCATAGCTGTAGTCCAGGTATTCAATGGCCCCGTTGACGTTCAAAGCTGCCGCGATTTCCGACACGGTCAAACCTGAGCAGATTGAGATAACGCCGGCTAAGAGCCAGACCAAAATAGTGGCTGAAGCTGACCCGGTGCTTTGGGAAATGCTGCCGATCTTAAAGAAGACCCCGGCTCCGATGACTGAGCCGATGACGGTCGCCAGTGCCTGGCCAAAAGAAATCTGTTTTTTCACGAAATCCCTCCAGTAATACAAGTCTAACTATTCAATTATACAGGAAATCTTTCTACTTGGTCTAGGCGGATTTCTCGGCTAAAATGGTAGAAGGAGGTTTTGGGCGATGGGGCAAAAGAAGCATTTTCAGCATCCGGCAACTCTGCCGGCTCTTTTGATTCTGCTGGCCGCGATTATCGGCCTTTTGGCTTATGGCCTGTACAATTATGCCAGCCAGACTACCCTGCCAAAAGGGGCCAGTCAAAGCGCTGTAGGCCTTAAGGTTGACCAAAGCCAAGAGGATATTGACCTCAGCCGCCTTCAAAAGGGCGGCTTGTCTTTCGTCTATCTGCCGGTTGACCAGAATTTTTCCGCTAGACGCAAGGAAGTTGCTAAGACCAAATTAGCCTATGGCAGCGTACTTGAAGTAGCAGGGGAGAAAAGCGCCAAGAAGCAGCTAGCCCGGGCCAAGCGCCTGTCTGCCGGCCACTGGGGCGCCTTGCCAATTCTGCTGGACAGCGGACAAGATGATCCAAGCGCAGCCAATTTGACTGCCATGAGCCAGCTGGCCGCTTCTTTGATTAAGAGCCATGAGGTCATGGTCAACGCGCCGGTGAAGTATAAGAAGCTTTTTCCAGCGGGATGCAAGTTCCTGGCCACGTCGACGTCAGCGCCAAGCAAACTGGACTACTGCTTCTGGCGCTATACAGAAAAAGGCCACGTGGCCGGAGTCAGCGGGATCGGCTACAAGAACGTCATGTATGCCTACATCGGGACCAGCCAGCAATATAAAGAAAAGTACGGACAATTAGCACAATGATTTACACAGAACAGATTCAAGCAGTTTTAAAGAAGGAACATAAGGACCAGCCAACCCTGATTCAAAAGGAAACTTATGAGGCCATCAAGAACGGGGCCAGCCTGGTTGCATTGGCCAAGACGGGGACGGGCAAGACCCTGGCCTATGCCCTGCCGGCTTTAGAGCGGGTTGTTCCTGGGGAGAAAAATTCCCTGGTAATTTTGGCCCCGACGACGGAACTGGCCGTCCAGATCAGAAATGCCATCCTGCCTTTTGCCAAGGCCCTGGGCCTCAAGACCCTGGCCTTGGTGGGGGCCGGCAACCGGCAAAGACAGGACGAGCGGTTGAAGAAGGACAACTGTGAAGTCCTGGTCTGCACCCCGGGCCGCTTCTTCGACTTCTTCTCTTCTGGCCGGATCAAACTGGTTCAGATCAAGACCCTGGTCATCGATGAAGCCGACGACATTTTGGAATTTGCCAAGCTGGAACTTCTGAGTTCTTTGGGCCAGAACCTGCCTTCTACTAGTCAGATTTTGCTCTTTGGGGCTACTGAATCCCAGATCACCCAGGAAGCGGAGGAAATTTTTGCCCGCCACTTCTTCCTAGTCGATGTCCGCCCGGACCAGGGCAGCCGGACTGAGCATGTCTTTTTGCAGGTGGACAATGAGCACAAGCTGGAATACCTGCAGCGCCTGTGCAAGCTGGACGGCTTTAGAGGCCTGCTCTTTTTTGACTCAAACGAGGGGATGCTGCGCTTTGCCAGAATTTTTGCCCACAGCAAGACCCGCTTTGAAGTTTTAGCCAACAATTTCTCAAAAGACAAGCGCCAGCAGGCTATCCGGGACTTGGCCAAGGGCAAGGTCAAGCTGCTCTTAGCCACTGACCTGGCGGCCCGGGGGTTGGACATTCCGAAACTGACCTACGTGGTCAACTATGAAATCCCTACTGACGCCAACACCTACATGCACCGAGCTGGCCGGACCGGCCGGATGCAGCAGGAGGGCAAGGTGGTGTCTCTGGGCAATGACCACGACCTGCGCAAGCTGAAGAAGCTTTTGGAAGGGGAAGTAACGGTCGACCGGGTCTACTTTGCTGGCTACCACTTAAGTAAAGAAAAGCCGGTCAAAAAGGAAAAGGCTGAAGCAAAAGACAAGCAGGATAAAAAGACCGCTGTCCTTGCCCAGCCGGCCAAGAAGAAAAAGAAGTCCAAGAAGAAAAACAAGAACAAGGGTTATCATCCACATTACTTGAAGGGGAAGCAGCAGAGTGAATAACGTGATTGACTGGCTGGAGCGGCACCTGCTGCCCCTGGCCAATAATCTGGCCTCAGTCCGCTGGCTGGTGGCCCTTAGGGATGCTTTTATCTCCACCTTGCCGATCAGTTTGACCGGATCAGCAGCGGTCTTGATCAAGAGCTTGATTGTCGCTGCTAATCGAAATTTAGGCTGGCATGTTTTTTACCAGCTCATGCAGCCGGCGATCTCCATCTGCAACTTTGTCTGGCGGGGGAGCGTGGCCATGTTTGCCCTCTTCTTCGTCCTCAGCTGGGGCTACCAATTGGCCAAGGCCTGCGAGGTGGACCCATTGGCCGGAGCCATGACGGCTCTGTGCTCTTTTATGATGAGCATTGCCAACTATTCCTACCTCATGCAGGGGAGTAAGCGGATCAAGCTGGACCAGGTCTTTAACACCAAGCAGCTGTCAACGACAGGGATGTTTACCGCCATCCTCTTTGGCGGTCTGGGCGTGGCCCTTTACATCCTGGGGGTCAAGGCCAGACTGGGCCTGCACATCCAGACTGCCATGCCGCCAGCCCAGATTGCGGCCTTTGAGGCGGCAATTCCAGTCATGCTGGCCCTTTTTATCGTGGGCGGGCTGAACTATCTTTTCCAGACCATTACTGGCCAATATTTTGGTGACTGGCTTCTGGAGATCATCCAGCTGCCCCTTTTGAAACTGGGCCAGGGCTTCATCATGGTGATTGCCGTTACGGCCTTAACCCAGCTTTTCTGGTTCTTCGGGATCAATGGGGCCAGTGCCCTGGCTCCGGTCGTTGGGTCAATCTGGGCCACGGCCCAAAATGCCAATATATTGGCGGCAGCTAATGGCCACAAGATCCCGTATTTATGGACCAACACTTCTTTTATGATCTTTGGGGTCAGCGGGGCCTGCCTGCCTTTGGTGATCGCGATTTTGCTGACTTCCAAGCGCAGCGACCACCGGACTTTGGCTAAGGTGGCCCTGGCTCCGGCCGTTTTCAATGTCAATGAACCCATGCTTTATGGGCTGCCGATTATTTTGAACCCGGTTTACTTTTTGCCCTTTACCCTGGCTCCTATTGCCAATGTCTCTGTTGCATATTTAGCGACCAGGCTGGGCTGGATCAACCGGGTCCAGGCCTCTGTTCCAAATATCATGCCCCCGATAGTCGGCCCTTACCTGGCCTGCAACTATGACTGGCGGGCCTTGGTTCTTTCTTTAGTCAACCTGGTCATTGCTGTCTTGATCTGGCTGCCTTTTGTCAAGGCGGCTGACCGGATTGGCAGCAATGATGAACCACGGCGCTTTTTCATGCCCCAATACTAATGACTTAAGCTAAAGCACTAGCTTTTTCAACACATTTTTTGTAGAATTAAATGTGTTGCATGGCCCGGTAGCTCAGTTGGATAGAGCACTGGTTTCCTAAACCAGGTTGTCGCGAGTTCAAATCTCGCCCGGGTCATTGCCTGCCCCTCACGGAAGTGAGGGGTTTTCTTTTTGCCTTTTTTCTGTTTTTTGCTATTTTTCTCTATTTTTTCTTCCGAACTTATTGCCTTTTGCCTTTAACTTTGTCAAAAACGGACGACTTTTTAACAAAAGTTTAAAGAAAGTAAAGTTGATTGAAAAAGAAAGCGGATTTTTTGCTTTTGATAAGAAAATTATGAAAGTGTTGCGGAAAAGGATTGCAAAGGTTGAGATCTTTCTCTATAATTCAAGACATCAGTTTATGAGAGAGAGATTAAACGCTATTAGATATCTCATAATCTGCGTCAATGTAATTATATTTTTCTACCGTTAGGAGGCGGAGACTATATGTCTGAAACAACTCAAACAAAAGAAACAGTTGGATCATTTACGATGAAAGTCCTCAATGGTTCAGCGACTGCCATTATCGTGTCACTTCTTCCAAGTGCCATTTTGTCAACCTTCTTGACTCCTTTTGCCGGGAGCAACGCGATTGTGGCCAATCTTTTGCACATTGTGACCGTCTTCCAATACTTCTTCGCTGTAATGTGTGGGTTCTCAACTGCCAAGCAGTTTAACCTGGGCTACACTGAAGCTGCCTGTGTGGGCGGTGCTGCCTTCCTGGGCTCCGGCTGTGTAACCGCGGTAACTACCACTATTAAAGGCGTGACTACCACCAGCTTCCAATTAGCCGGGATGGGTGATGTTATCAACACCATGCTGACGGCAGCCGTTGCCGTACTGTTCATCAAGTGGGTCGGCAACCGCTTCGGCTCACTGGGGATCGTCTTCTTCCCAATCCTGGCCGGGACCGGCGTTGGTTTCCTGGGCAGCTTGACCAAGCCATACGTATCCCTGGTAACCACGGCTATCGGTGACGTCATCAACACCTTCACCAAGCTGGCTCCATTCCCAATGTGTGTCCTGATCGCCATGTCCTTCGCGATCATCATCGTTACCCCACTGTCAACTGTAGCGATCTCCGTAGCTATCGGCCTGGCCGGCATGGGTTCTGCCGCTGCTGGTTTCGGTCTGGCAAGTACCGCAGCCTTCCTTATCTGGGCAACCCTGAAGGTTGACAAGCCAGGTGTGCAAGTTGCCATCTTCTTAGGCGCTATCAAGATGATGATGCCAAACTTCCTGAGATACCCAGTGATCGGGGTGCCAATCGCTTTGACGGCGGCTATCTCAACCCTGTCCGTGCCAATCCTTGGCCTGCAAGGTACTCCGGCATCTGGTGGTTTCGGCCTGATCGGGGCAGTTTCACCGCTGGCTTCTTACAATGCCGGCTTCCACAACGTGCTGGTGCTGGTAATCGTCTGGGTAGTCGTACCATTTGCGGTTGGCTACCTGATGAAGAAGATCTTCGTCGACTGGACCAAGGTCTGCAAGCCGGAATACTTCGTCACTCCGGCCCGTTAATTGTCATTAATCTCCTTAAATTATTCCAATAAACCATATTTTTCCTTATATAATTCAAGTCCGCGGCTGAAGCATTGTCAGCCGCGGCTTTTTTTGACCTTCCTTGACAAAAAATAATATTATTAGTAGGCTAAAGTAAGTCAATTGTTAAGGAACCTTTAAATTCAGTCCCGTGAGGCTGACAAGGACATTTTGTTCCGGGTTCCAGTATTTGGAAAGGAAGATTTCTTTTGAAAGAAAACAAGACATTCCGGAACCCTGAAGCGGTTTTGGACGTCCAGGACAAGCCGAAGTTTGGTCCCTGGCTGCTGCTCTCAATCCAGCACCTCTTTACCATGTTCGGCTCGACCGTCCTGGTTCCGCTTTTAATCGGCTTAAAGCCAAGCATCGCCCTCTTCTGTTCAGGGGTAGGGACCCTGGTCTACATCCTTTGCACCCAGGCGAAGATTCC
>NZ_JBJEES010000107.1:0-6778 GCF_051873315.1 Lactobacillus sp. | reverse complement strand
CGGCAAGACCAAGGAAGAGGTGGTCGACGAGTTCCGTCTGCCATACTTTGCCTTCAAGTTCCACCACAAGCACTTTTTGATTTCGGCTTACCCGATCAGAAACGAAATGCTGGACCCAGTCAAGAAGGTCAAGGGGACCTGGTCTTACACGACTGGCCTCTACAATGTGGCTGACTTTATCAGAGAATTTCCGGAGAACGAGAAATCACACGTTCACCAGTTTAATTTGAGCAAGCTGGACCGGACCAGACTTTTGCACATTTGGTAAAAGGCAAAGAAAAAGCTTTTCCTCAGGATTGTGGGGAAAAGCTTTTTTATGTGAAAAATTACTGCCAGGTCAAGGGAATTTGCCCGTGGGTCATGCGGACGGGGTCAGGCAGGGTGAAATCTGCCGGCTCCAAGGTAACCTTGTCGATAACTTGTGGAATAACAGGTTCGTTGACCTCGACTCCTTCATAAGGAAAGTCAGTCACGGGCCGGGTTTGGACCTGGCCCAGGCGCTCGATTTCATCAAAGCCGGAGACAACTCTGGCAAAGACAGGGTAGGTCCCGGTTAGTTGCGTCTGATCAGTCAAGGGAAAGAAGACTTCACAGCCGGCCAGGCCCAATTCGTCGTAGCCGCCCATGCAGGCCGTTCCGGCAGTGACGGGAACTGGCGTTAAGTCGGGATGCAGGTCAAACTCATTGGGCAGGAGGTACTTGGCCTCTTTTTTGCCAAAGGCATTGTAGCTTAAGTCGACCCATTTGCCGGGCACGATCCGCTGGATCGCGTGACCGTCATAAATATGGTGCTTGACGGCCCAGACGAAGCTGGCGCAGGTGTTGGGAGCGGCATCTGGCAAAAGGTCTAAGACGATCTTAGCCCCGTTTTTCAGCAAAAAAACTGCTTTAACCATATATCCTCCTTACTTGAAGTAGGCCCGGGTGTAGTCGGCCGTACCGGTGGTGTTCCAGAGAACCCCGCGCAGGCTGGAGTTGACCAGGTGGTCTTCAACTTCGGTGCACAGAGGGATGACCGGGTTATCCTTACTCAGCTGCTTTTGGGCATTCAAGAGGTTCTTGAAGTAGGCCTTTTGGGAAGTAGCGTTCTTGGACTTGGCCAGGCTGAGCTGTTGATTGAAGTTCTTGCTGGTGTACTTGCCGAAGTTGTGGGAATTGTTCAGCTCCTGGGTTTCCAGTTCGCTCATTGGGTCAGCGTAGTCGTTGAGCCAGTAGCTCAGCTGCAGGTCAAAGTCGCCCTTAACGGCCAGGTTGTAGGCAGACAAGAATGGGAGGGACTTGACTTCGATTTTGACGCCGGATAGCTTGCTTTCGATTTGTGATTGCAAAAATTCGGCCTGGTTCTTGTCAGTAGAAGTGTCGTAGCCGACCAAGGTCAAGGTTACGTTAGACTTGCCAAGTTCTTTCAAGCCTTCCTTCCAGAGCTTTTTCGCCTTGGCAACATTGTAGGTTTCCTTTGGCTTAGCGACAGTGGCGAAGTCCTTGTTAGTACCAGGGTATTTGGCAGCGCCTGGTGAAGAGTAAGTGTAGGAAGGCTTAGAGCCGTTGGCCATGACTTTTTCAGCCAGCTGCTTTCTGTTGATGACTAAGTAGAGGGCTTGGCGGAGCTTGTCATTGCTTAAGGCGCGGCCTTTGGCCTGGTTGGTGCGGATGAAGTAGTTGCCGGACCGGTCGACTTGCTTTAAGTGCTTGTCATTTTGCAGGCCCTGGGCGGTGGTGCCGCTGATTAACGCGTCATCCAGACTGCCCTGCTGGAAGAGCTGGTGGGCAGTATTGGCTTCTTTAACGACTTGGTACTTGATCTTGGATAATTTGACTTCAGATTTAGCGTAGTAGTTAGGGTTCTTGACCAAAGTCCAGGTGTTTGAGCCAGCCTTCCAGCTGCCAAGTTTGAAGGCACCGTTTGAGGCGAAGGTCTTCATGCTGGTTCCGTACTTTTTGCCGTATTTCTTGACAAGTTTGGTGTTTTGGGGCAAAAAGGAGGTCATGGTCAGCTTCTTGGTGAAGGTTGGGATTGGGTATTCCAGGTCAATGACCAGTTTGTGCTTGCCCACGGCTTTGACGCCTAAAGTTTCAGGCTTCTTTTTGCCATTTTGGATGGCGGTGGCATTCTTGATGCCTTGGTAGATGTAGCTGTAGCCGGACAGGGCGGTTGGGGCCACGCCTTTTCTCCAGGCGGTGACGAAGTCTTCAGCGGTCACGTCATCGCCGTTAGACCATTTGGCGGTCTTGAGGTAGAAGGTGTAGCGCTTGCCGCCATTGGACTTGACCGTCTTTTTGGCCAGGGCTGGGACAGGATTGTTGTTCTTGTCTGAGCGGAAGAGGCCGTCGTCCATCTGGTTTAAGACGTCCCAGATCGGCACCGTGGTGCTGGCGGATTGGTCAAAAGTGGCGATCGTGTCGCTCTCCATCAAGTTGAGCGTGGTCTTGGCCGTGGATGTGGTGGATGATTTGCCGCAGGCACTGAGCAGGAGCCCAGCCGCTAAAGCTGTGGCAAGCGGTAACTTTTTCCCCATGTTGATCTCCTCTGTTACACGATTCTAGTGGGTTGATACATTAAAATAACATTAAGAATTTTATAATCATAATTTAACAGCTGGGCGGGGAATTGTCAATTGGAAAATGGTTATGAAATGAGTTGGGATGAAATAGAAAATGCTTCCTCGTATGCTTTCAAAAATCCCGAAAAGCCAGCTTTCTTTTTAGCTAATGAAAAAAATCACAATTTGTCGTTGCGAGCGATTTTTTCAAGTGTTACGATCACGGGTGAGAAAAAGATTATTAAAAAGCAATAGAAAGAAGCAAGAAAATGAAGGCTGGAAAATACACGGTTGAGGCCCAAGGCCATAATGGCAAGTTTAAGCTGACGGTGACGGTTGACGGAGACCGGATCGAAGATGTCAAGGTTGCTGAAGGAGAAACGGCAGGCATCTCAGACGCGGCTTTAAAGCGGATCCCGGAAGCGATTGTTAAGGGACAAACTTTAAACGTTGACGTCGTCTCCGGGGCTTCCCTGACTAGCCGGGGGATCCTGGACGGGGTCGGCCAGGCGATTGAAATGGCTGGCGGGGATGCTGTAGAATTTAAAAAGCGGCCAAAGTACCAAGAAGCAGAAAGCGAAAGCGGGGAAGTCACGGTTGACGTGGCGGTTGTTGGTGCCGGCGGGGCTGGCTTTACCGCTGCTGTCCGCTCTTTGCAAAACGGCTTGAAGGTAGCCCTGCTTGAAAAGGCACCAACTGTCGGCGGCAACACCATGCGGTCAGGCGGCTTTTTGAACGCGGCTGACCCGGAATGGCAAAACAAGTTTCCAGCCCTGCCAGGGGAAAATGTCACCCTGGAGCAAATGATGGAAGTCAAGGAAGACGAAATCGCTCCGGAATACCGGGAAGACTTCAAAGAGATGCAAAAGCAGATCAAGGACTACCTGGACAGCGGAAAAGACTACCTCTTTGACTCCGTTCTCTTCCACCGCCTGCAAACTTACTTGGGCGGCAAGCGGGTTGACCTGAAGGGTAACGAAATCTACAGCGACTACTCTTTGGCTAAGACTTTGACTGACCATGCCCTGGAATCGGTTAAGTGGCTGGCTTCAGTTGGCGTTGACTTTAATATGTCAGCCGTAACCATGCCAGTTGGTGCCCTTTGGCGCCGGGCTCACAAGCCAGTGGAAAGCGATGGCTTTGGCTACATCAAGGCTTTGAAGAAGTACTACGATGAACATGGCGGGCAGACTTTTACCGATGCCAAGGTAACGGATCTTTTGCTTGAAGATGGCCGGGTAGTGGGCGTGAAGACTGACAAGCTGACTGTACACGCTAAGGCGGTAATTTTGACGGCGGGCGGCTATAGCGCCAACACCAAGATGCTGCAAAAGTACAACACTTACTGGGATGATATTCCAGACAACATGAAGACTACCAACGCCCCATACATTACTGGTGATGGGATCAACTTGGGCCTGGAAGCAGGGGCTGCCTTAGTCGGCATGGGCTTTACCCAGATGATGCCAGTTGCTGACCCGAAGACCGGTGAATACAACACTGGCCTGCAGGTTCCGCCAGCTGACTTTGTCATGGTCAACCAAAAGGGTGACCGTTTCGTCAACGAATACGCTGGCCGGGATACTTTAGCCAAGGCGGCAATTGCCAACGGTGGTCTCTTCTACTTGATTGCCGATGAAACGATCAAGAATTCTGCCTACAACACTGATGAAAACAAGATCAAGCAGGAAATCGCTAGCGGTCAGCTTTACAAGGCTGATACCTTGGAAGAATTGGCAGAACAGATCAAGGTTGACCCAGACCACTTACTGGCAAGCATCAAGAAGTACAACCAATACGTTGACCAGGGGGATGACCCTGAATTCCACAAGAGCGTCTTTGACCACCGGGTTGAAAATGGCCCATTCTACGCTACTCCGCGCCAGCCGGCCATGCACCACACCATGGGCGGCTTGAAGATTGACGCGGGTGCCCATGTTTTAAACGAAGCAGGTGAAAAGATTACCGGTCTTTACTGTGCTGGTGAAAATGCCGGCGGGGTTCACGCGGGCAACCGTTTAGGCGGCAACGCCCTAGCTGACGTCTTTACTTTTGGCCGGATCGCGGCAGACAGCGCCAAGAGTGAACTCGCGGTTGACACGGTTAGCGGGGCTTCTCACTAAGCTTTGTAATCTGATGAATTTCCATACACACCCAAAAAACGAGTTGCATCCCGCAACTCGTTTTTCGTATCTATTCAATTCTCTTAGAAGTCGAAAGCCAAAGCGCCCATTGGGTCCCATGGCAGAAGTTCGATTGGGTTCTTCTTGCCTTCGTCGTAAGCCTGCTTAACGTCTTCTGGCAGGTAAGCCTTGTTCAAAACAGCCTGGTAAACGAATTGGTCGAACCACTCGTCGCTCATGACGAAGTAGCCCTTGAAGCCTGGCTTGTCGCCCCATGAGTTTTCGATCTTCCACTTGGTTGGCTTGCCGTCAACCAGGTCAACGGCAGTGATAACCATGGCGTGGTTCATCATGCTTTCGCCTGAGTCCAGACGGTCAGCCTTGCTCATTGAGAAGTCGTAGTCAAAAAGCTGGTCTCTTTGGTAGATCTTGGTGTCCAAAAGCCCGGCTTCCCGGTCGCCGCCCTTGGAAACGTCTGAACCGAACCAAACGACTTCGCCTTGCTTCAATTGGTTGACGATCAAGTCCTTGAACTTGGACAGTTCCAGGTTGAGGTGGCGGACTTGCCTGCCGCCGACCACGTTGCCCAGGTATTCAACTGAGAAGACCTTGTTGTATGGCTTGTCAGCAGTAGGCCCGTTGATGACTGAGATGTAGTTTTCCAGGTCCCAGCCAATGTACTTCTTGAAGAAGTCTTGCGGGGTGATGTCCTTGTCGATGTGGTAGTTGCCATCATCGTCAGTGTATTCGAAGTTGAAGCTCTTTGGCGGCAAGCCCAAGGAAGTAGCCAGCATGCGGAAGATGGCGTCCAAAAGTTCAGCCTTGTGAGCTTCTACTTCTTCTTCGCTCTTGCCATCGCTCACCAAAGCCCGCAGTTCCAAACCGCCCTTGCGGAGCATGGTGTTCAAAGTGTCGTCCAAAGCGCGGGAGTTTTCTGAGTTGGCCGTTTCTGGGTAAACCTTCTTCGGCACGATCCCGTACTTTTCAATCAAGCCGCAGAGCATGTCCCATTGCCCGCCGTCTGATTGCGGAGTGGCAAAAAGGAAAGAGACCTTCCGGTCGCCCAGTGGCTTGTCAGCTGAGGAAATCACGTTTTCAAAGAAGAAGTTGGACTTTTCAAACTTGTCCCAGAAGAAGGTGTAGCTCTGTGACAATTCAAAGCCCTTCAGCTTGAATTCCTTTTGGATTGAGTGGCGCATGGTGTTCAAAGCACTGAACATCCAGCAGCGGCCTGACTGCTTTTGGTTGGTAACTGAACCAGTGTCGATTTCCACTGAGAAGGTCGGGTCCAGGTCAATCTTGCTTTGGGTGCTTTGGCTGGCCTTGAAGATCCCATTGGTTTGGGCAGCGTTGGCAGCTACCCCGTAAGCTGGGTGCTTGCTCAAGTTGCTGGTGAAGTTTTCGATCGTGTCAAAGCTGATTTCTTTTGACATCCTATTGCCTCCTGTTTTCTCTTTTTTCTTTTTAAAAAACTGTCTAAGCTCATTTTAGCCCATTAAAAATGTTCCGTCTATCAAAGCAGCTTAATTTGCAGGTCTGCCGGCCCAAATGTTCGTCAATTCCCCGTGCTTTTGGCAATAAGCGATCACTTGCGGGTCCAAAGGCCAAACTTTTAAGCCCGTCTCCTGGCAAATCTTTGCGACTTGCGCCATGACTTGGTCCAAAATTCCTTCCGGGGCTCCCGGCGCGATAAAAAGCTGGTTCATGACCCAAACCGGCCCGCTCTTTCGCTCAATCAAGAGGAGGGGACTTTTGGCAACTAACTGGCCGTCAGCCTTGATTTCAATGACTTTTTCTCTTTCGTCTGGCATAGCTTTTCCTTTCAAAGCGGCAAGTATTTTGTGATCCTTGCCTTTTCCTTTGCTGTCTTAACTAGTGTAAAATAGATGTCTAGATAATTAAAGGAGCAAAAACAATGAACAGAGTAAGAGGCTTTGAAGTAGTTAAGAAGTATGAAGGACAAGGCTTGACCCTGCCCCGGCGGCAGACTTTGGCCAGCGCCGGCTATGACATCGAAGCGGCCCGCGACATCACCATCCCCAGCATTTGGAGTCTGAACTTCGTCAGGATCTTCCGCTTGATCAGAAACGGCCACGACTTGATCGAAAGCGACCT
>NZ_JBJEES010000106.1:0-6791 GCF_051873315.1 Lactobacillus sp. | reverse complement strand
TGACCGCGTCTTTAAAAAGGCGAAGGAAGTCCGGACTGCCTTGGACAATTTTGGAGTTTAAAGACCAGCAGCCGTCTTTTAAGCAGGCGACAGGCTCGCCGCCGTACTTGGCTTTTTGGGTAGTTGAACCGCTTTTGACATCATAGAAGTCCAAAGACAGGATGGCTGCCAAAGATTTTTCCAAGGCGGGTGAGTCGTAGGCCCCGTATTTTTGCAAAAGAGCTTGGAAATCAGTTTGCCTGATTTTGCCTTTTTGCAAAAGAACCTGCAAAAGCAAAAGCTCATGCGGCCGTTGACCCGGGGTCAGTTCCTTGGTAACGAAGGAGAGAAGCTGGCTTTCGTAAGAGGACAGCTGGCAGGGCTGACCCATTTTGGCCAGGAAGGCCCCGTAGTGGGGCAGGGACTTGCTGTCCAGCCAGAGGCGGGGCGAGACTTGGCCTTTTTTGGCAAAATCCAGCAAAAGGGGCGGCCGGCCTAGCTGCTGGGCAAGGTCACCGTAGGCTTCTCGCAGCTGCTTGAGTGAGTCCAGCTTGACCTTGTCCAGGGAGGCTAGGATCTCCTGGCTGGCGATCCGGCTGAAGTTGATGGTGGACAGGCCGGCAAAGCTGACGGTTTGCAGCTGGTATTTCAGCTGGTCGCGGGAGAGCTTTTTCCCGGCTAAGGCCAGGGGAATCAAATAGTTGTTTTGGTAGTTGCCGATGAAGTCCAGGACGGTGACGAAGTCTTGGCCCGGGTAGAGGCGCAGGCCCCGGCCCAGCTGCTGGATGAAGACCGTGGCTGACTGGGTGGCCCGGAGCATGACGATTTGGTTGAGGGCGGGAATGTCCACGCCTTCGTTGAAGAGGTCGACCGTTACCAAGTAGTGAAGGCGGCCGTTTTCCAGGTCCTTGACCGCCTGCCGGCGGACAGCTGGAGAATCCAGGTTGGTCAAGGCCTGGGCTGGCTGGCCCTGGTTCGTGAAAGCTTCTGCCAATTGCCGGGCTTCTTCCTGCCGGCTGCAGAAGACCAGGCCGCAGGGGCGGGGACCGCTATAGCCGTAGTAGTCCAGTTCTTTAAGCAGGTAATTGGCCCGCTCTTTTGTGCCCAGCCAGCGGAGGTCGCTGAAGTCATCAGAAGTCTGGCCGTCAATTTCGTAGTCGCGGATGCCGATATAGTGGAAGGGCGTGAGCATTTTGCTTTCCAGGGCATCGGCCAGGCGGATCTCGTAGGCTAAATTGTAGTCAAAGAGAGCAAAAATATCCTGCTGATCCATCCGCTCCGGCGTGGCCGTCAGGCCCAGGCAAAAGACCGGGCTGAAGTGGCTGAGGACTTTTTGATAGCTGGGGGCGGCGGACCGGTGGGCTTCATCGATCAAGATGTAGTCATAAAAATCAGCAGCCTGACTGGCCAGGAACTGGTCCTGGGAAACGGTCTGGATGGTCGCGAAGGTGTAGCGGGCCTGCTGGTGGCTGGTCCCAGTCAAAAGGGCGAAGTCGCTGTCCTTGCCGCCGATGACTTTTTTGAAGGTCTCCAGGGCCTTGCGGGCAATCTCTTCCCGGTGGACCAGGTAGAGGAAGCGGCGGGGGGCAAAGTCTTTGACCGCTAAAGCCGCCAGGTAGGTCTTGCCTGTCCCGGTAGCGGAAACCACCAGGGCCCGGCGGGCGCCGCTTTTGACTATGGCTTGGAGATTTTTTAGGGCGGCTGCCTGCATCTGGTTGGGAACGATCTTTTCTTGTTTCACGTGTAACACAGGCTTGGCTGGTGGCTGCCAGCTTTTTTCATAGTCGGCCAGCCAGAGGCGGGTCAAGGGCTGGCTTTTGGCCATCAAGTCTGCTAAAGCCGCGGCTAGTTGCTGGGTCAAAGCCGAATCGTTTTGAGAGTCGACCTTGAGGCACCATTCCTGGTTGGCCAGAAGGGCGGATCGGGTGAAGTTGGCGCTGCCGATGACGGCGGTCTGCCAGTCCCCGTGGTCAAAAAGATAGCCCTTGGCGTGGAAGGGGCCGTCTACGATCCGGACTTGTAGATTTGGAATTTTTAAGAGTTCGGCGAAAACCCGGGGCTGGTTGAAGGCCAGGTAGGTCCCGGTGATGATGGTGCCCTGGACTCCGCTGGCTTGCAGGTCTTCCATAACCAGTTTGAAAGCTGGCAGCATGTCGGCGGTAATGAAGGCCACGGTCCAAGTGAATGACTGGCAGGTCAGCAGCTGCCGGCGCAGGGTTTGCCAGATGTTTTCTTGCTGATTGCTGACGAGCCGGGGCGGGCTCAAAGGGGAAAGTTCCATGGAATCGACCTCACTGTGGAAAGATTTTTTACCATCATAACATACGCTGGCAGCAGGGCAGATAGGAAAAGAACTATGTTACATGTGAAACAATCAGCGCTATAATAATAGTGAAAATAATAAAAGCTTTTTTACAGAGGAGTGAACAATGAAAGCGAAGGAAATCCGGGCTTTGGCCCGGGAAAACTTGAAGCAGATCCCGAAGAAGGTCTATATGCCGATGGGTCTGCTGCTGATTGTGGCAAATATCATACCGAATGTCGTTGACCAGGCGACCGATTCCAAGTCGGGAGCCGGAGCCAATATCATCTTTTTCCTTTTGGAAATCGCGGCCGCGCTGTTGACGGCTAACGGCTACATCTTCTTTGACCGCTGGCGGAATAAGATCCAAAAGGGCGGGGAAGAGCCGAATGCCTGGTGCGGCTTGACCGGCCAGCACATTGCTCGCTTGCTCATTTATGGGGTGATTGAAGCCTTGATCATCGGGACCGGGACCGTGGCAATCGCGGCCGCGGTAGTTGGGTCAGCCATTCCGCAAGTGCCGGTGGTGGCAGGCATCATTCTTTTGATCTTGCTGGTCGTTTTGCTGGTCTGGATCGAGCTGCGGCTGACCTATGTTGTCTACGTGATCGACGAAGACGTCCAGGCCGGGCAGAAGCGGTCAGTCTGGGCGGAAATCGGCGTTGGCTGGAAGCTGACCAAGGGCCGGGTCTGGAAGCTGCTCTGTTTGAACCTGTCCTTCTTGGGCTGGTACATTTTAACCGCCTTTACTCTGGGAATTTTGGGGATCTGGCTGATGCCATACTATAATTTGGCAATCGCGGAAACTTATGAGCTGAGCAAGGATGAGAAATATTAATATAGTTAGGACTGACTCAAAGACGCGCTATGGCGCGTCTTTTTTTACGGGCGGGGAAGAATAGCTTATAATTTTTATAGAAAGGACGTGAGGCAGATGGAACAAGCCCTATATATCAGCGAGGTGCACATGGACCTGAACGAGTACACCAGGATGGCCATGAAGGTGACGGAAAAAAGCCGGCGGCGGATCATCATGATCGCGGAAGCAATCTGGATCGCGGCCGGAGCGGTGGCTTTCGCCTTGAAACAGTACGACTTCACGGTCATGTTTGCCCTGGTGATTGCTTTTTACCCAGCGGCAATCGTCTACCTCTATAAGCGGCGGTTGAAGAAAATCTACGCGGGCATGCCGGCCATCAAGGATGACTACGTGCGCTACGAATTTTACCCGGACCACTTTTTGATTTTGACCAACCGGGGGGACGGGGAATACCGCTATGACCAGATCACCCGCTATATTGAAACTGACGAGGAAATCATCATGATGCCGGCTTCAGACCAAGGCATGCTGCTCTTGAAGAAGAACTGCAGCCCGGAACTGATCGATTTTTTGCGGGAGAAATGCCAGCAATAGTTTCACGTGTAACATGGCAAAAGTGGCAAATCCCGGAAAAAGCTGTTAAGATTAAGAAAACAGGCTTTTTAAAAAGGAGCTGGTAAGAAATGAAATTTTCCCATAAATTGAGCGACGCGGTCCACCTGCTGGCCTATATCGAGATTTTTCCCGATGGCGACCTGTCCAGCCGGGCGATCGCAAGCAGTATCGTGACCAATCCCAGCATGGTGCGGAGCCTGATGATGGACCTGCGCAAGGCAGGGCTGTTGAAGACCAAGCAGGGGAGTGCTGAGCCGGAATTGGCCAAGCAGCCGGAAGAAATCAGCCTCTATGATATTTTCGCGGCAGTCGACATGGATCACCACTTGCTGCACGTTGATGAAGACACGGAGCAGAAGTGCCCAGTTGGCGGCAACATTCAAGGGCCGCTGGCCAAGGCCTACGCGGAAGTGGAAGAGGCAGCTTTTGCCAAGATGCGGGAGATCAGCCTGCAGGAAATCGTCAAGCAGATAAAAGAAGAAGGGCAACTTGCCTAATTACGTCAGCGAAAGCTGGCGTTTTTTTATGGGAAAAGGTGTTGACTTTAAAAATACACGTGCTAGAATAATTGTAGATTTAAAAATAACAAGTAAATGAAACAGAGAACTAACGGAGGCAATTATGAAGTACGCTATTTCAGCGGCTACTGGCAACTTTGGCCAGACCGCGGTCAAGAAGCTGGTCGAAGCAGTTGGGGCAGAAAATGTAGTGGCGATCGTCCGCGATGAAGAAAAGGGCAAGAAGCTTTTCCCGGGCGTGGAAATCCGCCAGGCCGACTACGGCGATGAAACAGCTGTAGAAAAGGCTTTGGCCGGCGTGGACAAGTTTCTCTTCATTTCTTCTCAGCCAGGCGGGGCAGTAACTAGAGCTGACCAGCACAAGAACGTGGTAGAAGCTGCTAAGAAAGCCGGCGTTGGCTATGTGGCTTACACCAGCTTCCCGAAGGCCAGCGAAAGCGACAACTGGCTGGCAGCTGACCACAAGCTGACGGAAAAGCTGCTTAAGGAGAGCGGGATCAAGCACTCTTTCCTGCGCGACAACTGGTACTTGGAAAACGATCTGTCATTCCTGGCTCCAGGTCCAGCCAACCGTCTTTACTGGGCAAATAATTTTGCCGGCTGGGCACTGGAAAGAGAATACGCGGAAGCAGCGGTCAAGGTTTTGACTAGTGACGATCCAAAGGAAGTTTATGAATTTGCCGGCCCAAAACGGAGCTACGAGGATTTGGCAGCGGCTTTGAACGCGGCAACTGGTGAAGACACTGCAGCTAAGCAGGTCAGCCAGGACGAATACGTGCAGGTCTTGGAAGGCGTGGGCCTGGATCATGACACGGCGGCAATGTACGCCAGCTTCCAGCAGCCAATTGATGATGGCTCATTGACTGAAGAAAGCAGCGACCTGGAAGAAGTTCTGGGTGGCTTGACTCCACTGGACCAGGCAATCAAGGAACTTTTGGCAAAGTAGCTTTGGCGGGGTGCTTTTTCTGAAAAAGCAGGTATAATGTAGGAAAAGTTACTTGTTTTTGAAAAAAGGAGCAGAACAATGCCATTTGTACACATTGAACTCTTGGCTGGCCGTACGCCAGAACAACTGGAAAAGATGATGAAGGACGTGACCCGGGTGATCTCAGAAGACACTGGCGCGCCAAAGGAACACATCTCTGTTATTGTCAGCGAACTTGGCAAGCAGCAGCTGGCTCAAGGCGGCGAATGGAGAGAACCACAAGCCTAAGAATTTGGACTCACCCTCTGGGTGGGTCTTTTTTTCGGGAAAATAACAGGTGGGAAATAATGTGCAAAGTGAATCAAGAGAGGAAAAAGGCTAGAGAAACAAAAGGTGAGGGGACTTTTTTAGAAGAAAAAATCTTAGTAAAATTAGTATAAGAACTGACTGAACTCGGTATAAGTTTTGTGATAAGATAATAGATGAAAAGTGAGTAGAAAACAGCGACTGAGGCGAAAGCGGAAGATAAAACGCAACACAGCACAGCGAAGCCAGCACTGACAAGGAAGGGTCAGGGCTGGCTTTTGTTTTCGGAAAGAAAAGAGGGCTGGCGGCTGCAGCGCTGCCGATTTTCCATTACGACTAAATCGTAATAAACAAGAAATCGCGCCAGACCGGCCTTTTAGCGCTGCCGGCTGCAAAAAAAGTTCGAGACACAGATAATGTGTCTCGAACGGAGGTAGTAAAAATGATTACCAGTATCAAACTTTTGGAAGCCAACCAGATCCTGGCCCAGGTCTTGGACAGCGAGAGGGGCAGTGAGATCAACGTCAAGAAGTTCTGCAAGCTGGCTGCCTGCTCCCGGCCAACCTTTTATGCCCACTATGGCAGCATGCGGCAGCTCAGCGCAGAATTGCTATTAAAGAAGCTGGACCAGCATTTGTACTTTGCAAGCGGTGATTACGCCAGCGGCTTAAAGAGACTATTGACCTATATGGAAAAAGACCGCTGTTTCATTTTGAACTTGGTGGCCTTGATTGATGCGGAGAAGGGGAAAGCCAAGGGTAAAGAGTTTGCGGCCCGTTTTCCACGGAAAGTAGAATGGCTGCTGCGAAAGAAGACAGTTTGCTACGTTGATGCCCATTCCTTAAGCGGGGACTATTCGATTAAGACTCTGAATAATGCAGCTCACATTATCTATGCGATCCTGTACGAGTGGCTGGCTGAAGGACTGCATCTAAGCGCGCGGGATGTTTATGACCGCTGCCAATTGGCAATTGAGATTGTCGAAGAACAGACAAATAAGAAAGCGCTTTTGTAATTTGGAAAAGAAAAAGCAAAAAACTTTTAGAAAAAATATCAGCCAAAAAATCACCTTTTTCCGAACAAAGAAAACAGAAAGAAAGCAAAAATGCCAACTACACTTGATATTGCCGAACGAGATCAGGCTCCACCTTATCACAACTCTGCCGGGTGTTCATAATGTAAACCGGATGAAAAGCTTGATTTGACCTTTCAAAAATAACGAGTATACTAATATTTGTTGTCGCGTGAGACAGGAAGTTCTCGCGGAGGCAAAAAAGAAAATATCGAAAACTTGTTGACAAGAATCAAACAAGCGAGTAAGATATA
>NZ_JBJEES010000105.1:0-1872 GCF_051873315.1 Lactobacillus sp. | reverse complement strand
TAATCAAGAAATTAATATTCGGTACCTAACTATCAAGTATACCTGGATCATGCACAATGTAAAGCAAAACAGCCGCCAAAAGGCAGCTGCCACCAATTAATCAAACAATTTTCGCAGAATTTGCATTACTCCTTCATCGTTGTTGCTTGGAGCAATATGGTCAGCAATCTTTTTAAGGTCCGGGTGAGCATTGACCATAGCATAGCTGGTTCCGGCTGCCTCTAACATGGTCAAGTCGTTTAAGTAGTCGCCAAAAGCCAGGGTCTCTTCTTTCTTGATTCCCTTTAAATCTGCGATCTTCTTCATCGCTGCCCCCTTATTGGCGTCCTTGTTGACAATGTCAATCCATTCCGGCCCGGCCAAAACCGCGCTCAAGTTGCCCGGCATTTCCGGCAATTGCCGGTAGATTCTTTCTGCTGCCCCGCCTTCAATATAGGCTGTAAACTTGATGATTTCGTCACTGTTTACTTCAGCCGGCAGATCCTCGACATACCGCCGCTTGATATAGTAGGTATCCAGCTGCTTTAAAAAGTTCCGGTCTCCTTCCGGGTCGCGGCAAATAGCCTGGCTGGCCCCGCAAAGAATCGGATTGGCTAAAGGCTCTTTTTCAAAAAGATCAAGGCAAAATTCAGCTTCTTCAGCCGTAATGCCAGCTTTGGCCAAGACCTTGCCCTGCTGGTAGATCAAACCGCCATTATCGCCAATGAAGATCAAGTGATCCTTAATGTCCTTGAAAAGCTCTTCATTGGTGTAATATGGCCGGCCGCTGGCGATCACCATCTGCTGGTCGGGGTGATTCAAAACCCAGGGGGCAAAAGACGCTGGCACTTCTTTGGCGTCATTGACCAAAGTGCCATCCATGTCGGTCGCGATTAATTTGATTTCTTGCTTATTTTCCATGTAAAATGCTTTCCGTAAATTAATTCTCTCTATTGATTCTTCCCTTATTATTCCATTTCTTTTGCAAGAATTCAAAGATTTTCAACTAAAAAAGCAGGCTGTCGCCTGCCGATAATTCTTGCTTTTAGCCATAAATATTGTTGACTGCCTGCCGGTAGAGGTCGACTGACAAAGCAGAAGGATCTTCATTTTTCAAGCGGAGATATTCACCGCGCAGGTCTTCCCACTGGTCCCAGTCCTTGATCGTCTCTTCCTGGATGGTCAAAAAACGGCTGTTAAAGGCTTCGCTCCACTTGCCCCCATCAGTTTTAACCAAGCGGTATTCATCCCCGTCTTCTTCCTTGATGACGGTCAAGTCTAACTTGAAGTTGACCTTGCCGCTCTTCTTGGCCCGGTGCAGAAAGGTCAAAGCCTGGCTGTTTTCCCGGCCTGCTTCAAATTTATCCGCCAGGCCCGCCATTAAGCCCTCGCTGACTTTACTGAGCAAAAGTGCTGGATCTTCTTCAGCTGACTTTACCAGCTTTAACTGGTAATCCAGGTCCACCACCCCGTCGTTTTGGGTCACGAAGTTGCCAGCAGTTCCGACCGTGCTCTCCAGTTCCAGGCTGATGCCCTCCTGGCGCAAATCCGCCAGGGCGGCGTTGACCGCGTCAACGGTCAAATAGCGGTAAATCTTGATTTGTTCTTTCGGGATGTAGCTGTACATAATGCCTCATTTCTGCTTTTCGCCAACAATCTGGTTCTTGCCTTGGTCCTTGGCCTGGTATAGATAGTCGTCAGCCAGCTTGATTATTGCCCGCAGCTCTTCTTCATCATCGATTCTACCGGTAGCATAGCCGATGCTCAAGGTGGCTGGCTCTTTTAACTGCCGGTTTAGTTTAGCATATTCACTTTGAAAAATCTGCAATTTTTTGACAAAAGCGCCATCTTCCATGCCGGAGGCGATAATTAAAACCTCATCGCCGCCATAGC
>NZ_JBJEES010000104.1:0-1900 GCF_051873315.1 Lactobacillus sp. | reverse complement strand
AACCCGCTCACAGCAGAAGTCTAAAAGCACCTGAATTCTTAACGGACTTCGGACTGCGTAAATCGACATCACAATTCTACTTTATTGAACAAGTCAGCAAAAAGCTTGGGATAACTTTGCCAACCGAAGAAGAGATCGTAGCCCAGCTCATGACAATTGATATCTTCGACCTGGCAACTTGGATTGATTCTATCGTAATGATCCTCGGCTACTATTCGTCTTGTCACTCAGTGGTCACACTCCGGCAAGATGAATTATGTCAGATAGATTCCCCAGCCGATTTGGTAAAACTCGCTACGCTTTGCGGTATTGAGAGGGATGCCAGATTAGCAGAAATAATTTTTAACTTAGCTTTAGATAAAGCAGAGGAACCTGAAATTCAAAGACTGATACTTCATCGCTTGTGCGTCTTAAAACTAAAACGTACTAATAATACTGAGGATTTTTATAAAACGATGTCAGTCTTGACCTCTAAAATGATTCTTCAAGATCAAACTGAGGAATCTTTAGTTCTTATTGACAACTTACTTGCGCTAGCTCTAATTTCTACCGCCGATAATCACTATCAGCATCTGCAAGACGCCCGTCTTCTGTTGCTTAGTGCCAGTACAATTCTAAGCAGCTGTATTACCACAAGCGATGCTGCCAACACTACATTGATTTCTGAGCTTGTTCGTTATTATAGTCAAGTTTCAATTAATCAAGTTCAATTAGAACTAGAGTTGCAAAACTATGATCTTGCCAAAGAAATCATAAAAAACAGCATCAAACTGACTTCTGCGTATAACAGTGAGTATTTAGCTGAAGAATTTGCTACAGCTGCTTATATTGACTACAAGACCGAAGATTTTTCACTTGCCATATCTGGCAGCATAGATGCTCTATCAGAATACCGGCAGTTGGGCGATGTTTTAGGTATAAAAAGAATGAAACAAATCTTAGCAGCCTCTCTAGCAAAACTAGGTCTAAAAAAAGATGCCGAAACCGTTATGCAACTCATATCCCAAGATCCTTTAGGAGAAAAAGACTACACCATTTTTACTCATGACTTTACGTAAACTAATCAACAGCAACCGGGGCCGCTTCGCCATAATCTTTGCCCTGCTGGTCATGACCCAGGTCATCGACGTTACTTCAACTTACCTGTTCTCGCCAATGGTCAACCAAGTTTCCGCCGGCCGTTTTAACATTTTTTGTAGCCTGCTTCTGATTCAGTTTGCCCTGGCCTTAGTACTGAACTTGGCTTTCAACGGGGCCAACTACCTCTTCAGCAAGCAGACCCAGCAGTATCTGCACGGCGTCAGAGACAGACTGGCTGACCACTATTACCAACAGCCTGCCGGCGTCTCCGAAATGACCAACCACTTTAGCCAAGACCTTGACACCTTGACTTACGATTACGCGACTGTTCTCTTTTACTTGATCTGTGACGTTATCAACGCGCTTATGGTTGTCGCCAGCCTCTTGTCTTTTCACTGGCTCCTGCTCCTGGCCAGCCTCTTAACTACCGTGACTTCCTTCGCGATTGCCCGCTTATTGGAAAAATACAGCAACCAGGCCACTGATCAATTGTCAGTTGCCAACCAGCACTTTTTAGCGACTATTGCCCAATGGACTGCCGGCCTGGCAGAACTTCGCCGCTATTTTGCCAAAAGCCCTTATCAAAAAGCCTTGCTTAAGTCCGGCCAAGAGCTGGCCGACCGGCAAGTCAGCCGCCGCAAGATCAACAGCCAGATCCAGTGCCTGCAAAGCCTTAGCAACGCCTTAGGCACAGTCAGCATCCCCCTCATCGCCGGCTTCCTCTTCTTTAAAGGACAAATGTCCTTAGGCGGCGTCATTGCGGCTGGTTATTTCGCCAGCAGTATTTTTTCCGTCCTGGAAAACATCGCCGGCAGCTATT
>NZ_JBJEES010000103.1:0-7208 GCF_051873315.1 Lactobacillus sp. | reverse complement strand
TCTTGTTTAAATCACCCGGCTTGGCTGAGCTTTCCCAAAGAACTGTGTCTTGATCTGCATCAACCAATTGAATATAAACAGTGTCGTCATATACTCCGTTAGTAGCTTGAGCTGCTGTTGATACCCGGATATAGTAATTTGTTCCATACGTTTGGTTATAACTGGTAAGACCACTAGTATCGATTGGCCCTAAGCTGAGAATCCCAAAAGTGTAACGCCCTTCAGTTGGATCAGCCTTGTAGCCGGATGGAATCTTTGAACTATCCTGTTTAAGACTTGCTCCATTAGCGTCGCTCATCTCAGGGGAAACATCGCTGTCAGTTAAGCCTTTGGCCTTAGCTTCGTCAGTAAGCTTGCCTTCTGCAGACGCAGCATCATCAGTAGTAGTGGAGGTACTTGCAGTAGTAGTTGA
The DNA here is from genome assembly GCF_051873315.1 of Lactobacillus sp. Lineage (GTDB taxonomy): Bacteria > Bacillota > Bacilli > Lactobacillales > Lactobacillaceae > Lactobacillus. The sequence goes on along the minus strand of NZ_JBJEES010000103.1, from coordinate 6,796 downwards.
AGCGTCCGTAGTTGCTGCAGTAGCAGTAGCCTTTAACGAGGTAGTTGCTTCTGAAGTTGAGTCAGAAGTTGCTGAACTAGCTGACTGATCTGCACTGGAGTCACTAGTTGCAGTTTCAGTCTTATTTTCACTGTTCGTAGATTCAGTGGATGCAGTCTTAGCCGTGTCAGTTGCTGAATCAGTAGTAGTGGATTCACTTTTACTGTCACTAGTTTCTGAAGTAGTGCTTTCAGTTTTAGTATCTGAACTGTCAGTTGCAGTTGACTTGTCGCTTGAGTCAGTGCTTTCTGAGCTGGTAGTCGCAGTGCTGTCACTAGTACTTGAACTGTCAGTAGTAGCAGTCGTTGAAGCAGTATCAGTTGCTTCTGAGTTCTTAGTATCAGTACTTTCTGAGCTGGCAGTAGTGCTAGTTGCATCCCCTGACGTGCTCGTATTTTCACTGCTCGTAGTAGCAGCCGCAGTTACAGCAGTTTCAGCTGGAGTAGTAGTATCCGCTGAAACAGTACCCCCAGTAGTCAGCATGAATGACACACCAATTAAGGCTGATGCCAAACCGAAACTGTATTTTCTAAAACCAAAACGCTGCTTTTGTTCAAGCTTGCGTTCTTGAAGTTTCCGGTTGTTCTTGGACAACATATTTCTTCCTCTTTCTGTTTGAATTTCTCTTCTAAGCTATAGTCTAAGTTTGATTTAAGTCTATAGTCTTATAACCTGCTAAATATCATAACACAACATAAACCATTTTTTAACACTATGATTATACTAATTTACTTACCCCACCTCTTATTTACGCAACCGTTTACACTCTTGCTGTGCCGCTATTTGCGCCACCAAAATCCACTTTTCTCCCTATAGAGAAACTATAATATCGTAACCTTTTGCTAATAAAATAAGGGATCTTCCCACGGAAGATCCCTTATTTCTCGGTCTAAATCCAAATTTTTTCTTGCTTTTTTCTAAAAAGCCGCTACATCCCTGCAAAAGCCAGCAGCTTCTTCTGGAATTTGCTGCCTAAAGCAACTGCTGCTAAAAGCAAAGCCAAAATTCCACTCACTACAAATGCGTTAACGTGGAATACCGCCGTCAAACTATTGACTACAAAAGGACTGACCACCCCGCCGATGGAGTTGATCGCCTGGTATACCCCGAGCGCCATCGATGTGCTGACCGGGTCAACCACGATTGAAATCAAGTAGGCAAACTGCCCCATGGCAATACTCATCGCTGCTCCGACAACAAAACTCCCGGCAAAAATCCCAAATAAATTGTGGCAGAGGCCAATCAAAATATATGACAGACCGTACAGGAAGAAGGCTAAAGCAATGGTCGAATGCGGGAACTTCTTCCCAATCTTACCGACAATAAAGCCGCACAGCATCCCCCCGATCAAGGAAATAGTTGACGTAAGTGCCGCCTGCGCGGTTGACCCCAGCTTCTCCTCAGCCACAAACAAAGAAATATTGTTGTTCAAAACATTGTTCAAGAGCATGGTGCAAAAAGCCCACCTGGCGCAGCCAAAAACATACTTGTTCAGCTTGATCTTGCCGGTCTTTGCTCCTGCCTGCCCGTCATCAACCGGAAGCGGGTTCAAAGGAACCAAGGCCAGGACGGTAATCAATACCAGTACCGCGAACAAATAGATCCAGTAGTTGGCCACCCAGCCGCTCTTGCTGGCCAGGGAACCGCCACCCATGATAAAGATGATCCCCCCTAAATTGGTGAAAGTCGTAGTCAAGCCCATCGTGCTCTGCCGCTCAGCTGCCGGCAGCATGCTGGCAATCAAGACTTGTGACAAATTGGTGCAGGCCCCTTGACCCAAACCTACCAAACAAGAGCAAACCAGCAAGAAGGCGAAGCTGCCGTGATAAAACAGAGGCAAAAGCCCACCCACGCAGCAGAGAATGATCATCACTATGGTCAAATTCTTCAATTTGATCTTGCCAGCCGTCAACTTCCCCATCAAAAGGCCGGCCAGCATCATGAACAAGTTTGGCAGTGACGTCAGCATCTGCACCGCCGTAGCGCTCAAGGCAAAAGACTTGGCAATCGCGTTGTAAGAAGGCGTAATCGCCAAAGCGGCCATCCCCATGGCACTGACCGCCAGAACCCCGATTCTGGTCTTGGACACATAAGCTTGATCAGCTTTTGCCGTAACTGTTTCAGTCATCATCATCACCGCCTGTCTATTTCTTTAAGTCTTCTGCCGCGGCTAAACCTGCCAGGCGGCCGGAAGTCCAGGCAAAGCCAGAAGCCAGCCCTTCATAAGCCGGATAGCTCTGCCCTTCATAGTAGCCGCCCGCGTTGGCGCCGCCGGCATACAGACCCTTGATTGGCTTAAAGTCGGCATCCAGGACCCGCAGGTGGTCATCAACTCTGACCCCGCCAACTGTCCCCAGGTAGGCTGCCTGGGCCTTAAAGGCATAAAATGGCCCTTCTTCAACGCTGTAGACCAGGCTTTCCTTGCTCTTGGCAAAGGCCTTGTCATCTTGGTCCTTGACTGCCTGATTGTAGTCAGCTACAGCCTTGGCTAAATTATCTTCGTCAAAACCAGCCTTTTCTGCCAAGTCGCTGAGGCTTTCGCCCTTAAAGGCCGTTTCGTTGGCTACAGCTTCTTCTGCCAGTTCAATGAAGTCGCCTGGCTTGTCGGTTGCCCCAGGGCCTGCCTTAGACACAGTCAGCTTGGTTCCCTTGGTGTATTCCTTCAAGGTCTTGGTGTCAACGATGATGTAGTACATCCCGCCTACGTTGTAAGCCGCGTTGGCCCACAATACCGTATCGTAAACCGTGTTTTCATCGGTAAAGCGGAGGCCATTTGGATCAACCCACATCAAAGGAGTAAGAAGCAGCCGGGTCAAAGGATTGTCAGAAAAGCCCGCCAGGTGCTTCTTAGAAGTATTCTGGGTTACCTTGGACTTGGCCAGTTGAGAAGCGTGGATCAGAGCATGAGAGTCAATGTTGACGGCACCTGCCTTTTCCAGAGCCGTCATCCCTTCGCCCATGTTTGGCACGCCCAGGCCCCGCATCCGGTCGGTGTGCATGAGCTTGGCTACCCGCTGCTTGTCGCCGCCAAAGCCGCCAGTGGCCACAACGACTGCCTTAGCATGAACGATTACTTCTTCACCATTTTCGTCAACTGCCGTCAAGCCGCAGATTTCCCCTGCTTCATTTTTCAGCAAGTCCTGCATGGTCGTCCCAAAGAGAAATTCCACGCCTTTTTCTTCAACTGACTTCTGTACTCTGGCCCAGGATTCAGGCTTGTTTTGGTACATGTGGTAAGAACCGCCGGCATATGGATTGTCCAGGTGGGCAAACTGGGTGGTCTGGCTGGTCGGGTTCAGCTTGATCTCCATGCCAAGGCTCTCAATTTCTTCCAGAGTCGGCTTGGCGTTTTCCACGATCCGCCGGGTCAGTGGCCCGTTGTTCAAGTAGTGGTTGTACTCGTTTAATTGCCGGATGGCTTCTTCCGTTGACAGCTTCAAACCAGCTTCCCGTTGCTCCTTGGTGTCAATGGCGAAAAAGCCGCTGGAGATCTTGGTGTTGCCGCCTGCCTGGGCCTGCTTTTCAACAACCATTGTCTTAAGGCCCTGGCTTGCACCCGCGTCAGCTGCCGCCATCCCGGTACCGCCACAACCTGCTACGACCAAATCAACCGTGTATTCTTTGCTCATGCTTTTTTCCTGCCTTTCAAAATATTGCTTTTCTTCTTGATTTCTTTTTCATCATACTTGGAAAGGTGTTACAATTTAAGCGCTTAAGTTATCCTAAAATTTGTGCTTAAATATCTTTATTGTGAAAGGACTTAGCTATGCTGAACGTAAAGCGCCTGGCTGGCGAACAAGACTTGACCACGACTACTTCCCCCTATGCTAGAAAAAGCAGCCATACATTTCATATTGACCTCCTGGAATGCTTGACTGATGCCGTATTGTCAGCCGATAAGCGCCTCTTCTCTTTAAAAAAATTCGACATCATCGTCGCCACTGGTTTTAAAGAAGTCCACTTGTCCCCTTTAGCTGAAAATAGCAGGGCTGGTACTTTTGCCTCTTTCCGCCTCCTCCAGATAGATTTGGCCTACCCGGACCCTCTTAACCAGTACTTAGTTGCCGATAACGCCTTGATCCATGACTTAATGAATGACAAGTCCGGCAAATATGCCTATATCGTCTTTCAAAATCTGACTGACGGGATGACCACTGGCTATATCAATTTGCTTGAGCTTCTGGCAAAAAGAGACAAGGACGAATATGACGACTTCCAAGTCCAGCGCCTGGCTGGCCTTCTTTTGACTGAACTGCTCCACCAGCACCGGCAGAAGATCTCCAAGAGCAGGTCAAATTTTCCAAGAAAAAATGTGCGCCACGCTAACCGTGACGCACAATCTGGCGCTATTATGACTTACCTGACCCAGCAGAATGGCCAGGTCTCTTTAAAAGAAGCGGCCCAGTACTTCGGCTACCAGGCGAATTACTTTTCCCGCCTCTGCCGCAAGCTCTTTGCTATGGACTTCGTCCACCTGCGCCGCAATATCCGGATCAACCTGGCTGAAGATCAGCTCCGCTTAACCAACAAGAAGCTGGAAGAAATCGCTTCTGAACTCGGCTACCAGGACTTGTCCAGCTTTTCCAAGGCCTTTGCCGAATCCACTGGCATCACCCCAGGCAAATACCGAAAAAAATACACACTTAATCAAATATACAACAGCTAACACTTAATACATAATACTAAAACACTTGATATACACGATAGGCTTAATACACTACATAAAGAAGCCGCAAAGAATGACGACCAGACCTAAAATGATCCGGTACCAGCCAAAAGGCTTGAAGTCGTGGGTCTGCACGTACTTCAGCAAAAACTTGATTGCCAAATAGGCAACGACGAAGGATACGATCATCCCCGTCAAAAGGATGGCCAGCTGGCTGCCGGCAAGGGCACCCCCGGCTTTAAAGAACTTGACCAGCTTCAACAAGGATGCCCCAAACATGGTTGGAATGGCCAAAAAGAAGGAAAATTCAGTTGCCACGTAGCGGCTGGCGCCCAGCAGCATGGCCCCTAAAATAGTGGCCCCTGATCTTGAGGTGCCGGGAATCAGTGACAAAACCTGAAAGCAGCCGATCAAGAAGGCAAAGTGCCAGCTCAAGTCACTCAGCTTCGTTACCGTTGGCTGCCGCTTGGCATAAAAGTTTTCTAAAATGATGAAAAGTATCCCGTAAATGATCAGGGTGGCGGAAATTACCTGCCAGCTGGTCATGTTTTTGTCCAGCCAGTCATTCAGCGGCAGGCCAATAACCACCGCCGGCAAAACCGCCAGAATCACTTTAAACCAGAGCAGCCAGGTCGCCCGCTTTTCCGGGCCGGACTTACTTCTGGCAAAAGGATTCAATTTGTTGAAATAAAGGACCACCACGCTCATGATGGCGCCCAGTTGGATGACCACCATGAACATGTTGACAAAGCTGGTCGGTTGGCCCAGCTTGATAACATAATCTGCCAAATACAGGTGGCCGGTTGAAGAGATGGGCAAAAATTCGCTCAACCCTTCGATAATACCTAAAATTACCGCTTTAAAAATATCTAGCATTTATTCACTACTCTTTCCTTCTAAATTTCCAATTCCTTGTTGACCAGGCCCTGCAGCCTTTTGCCCAGCCAATTGCCTAGCAGATAAAAGGCTGCCAGCAAGTCAGCCAGAAGCGACAGGCATAAGCTGGCCTGCAGCCAAAATGGTATTTCTAGGGCCAGGCTGGCCGTGTTCTTTCCCTTCCAACTCATAATAGTCGCCAGGCCCCCGGCTCCTGGCTTCACCTTGACCTGCTGGCCGTTTACGGTCAGCTTCGACTGCCGGTACAGAACCAGGGGCAGGCGGATTTCTCCGTCTTTACTACTGGTCCAGTTGAGCTGAACCGTCTGCCCGGCAGTCTTTTTCGTAAAGAAATGCTGGCCAAGAACTGCTTGTCTGTAAGCCGCTTCAACCTGCTTAAAGTCCCCCCCGCCAGCCGGCAAATAATCCGGCACAGTCTTGCGGGCTTTTTGTAAAAACAGACCTGGGTCCATTTTTTTAGCAGCTTGCCCGGCCAGAAGCCGGTCATCCTTGTCATTGTCACTGCCCATACTGGTCGTCTTGGACCGGGCAACGCCAGGCATGTAGCCTCTGACCGCGTTGGTATAGATCTGATTTCTTAAATAACGCAAGTCAAAGAATAAGAGCAGGGATAAGGCTACGGCAAGGACGGCTCCCAGCTGCAAGTCCAAATGCCGGTCTTCCAGCTGCTTGATCGTCAAGACCGCCCCCAAAAGCAGGAAGGCATAGGCCAAACTGGCCAGGCGGGCCGGGAACTGCAAGTAGCTGGCCAAAAATGGCAGGGCCTGGCCGATTTTATCCCAAGGAGCCAAAGCTGAGCTCAAATACAAACGCCCAGCCCCGGACAGGGTGAAGATCCGGTTCAAGCGGCCGGTAAATGTCCGGTCGAAGGCTAGAAGCAGGCAGGCCAAAATCTGCAAGGCAAAGAAGATAAACATGAGCTGGCTGAGCTGGTCTCTGGTGCTTGAATTAAGGACCAGGCCGGTCAGCTTGCTCGTTGTCTTCTGCGACAAACGCAAGGCATTGCCTGTCAGCGACATTTTTCCTGGAGCAAGCAGCTGGTTGGTCAAGCCGAAATAGACCAAGGGCAGCCAGTAGTTCATGGTCAAAAGAAGGCAGATTCCTGCCGCCTTGATCAGCTTGATCCAGGCCAGCTTGCCCTCTTTCGCCAGTCTGTAGACAGCTGCTGGCAGCAGGGCAGACGAAAAAAGCAAA
>NZ_JBJEES010000102.1:0-29344 GCF_051873315.1 Lactobacillus sp. | reverse complement strand
TCTACCCATAGATTTAACTAGAAAGGAATATCAGAAAAACTTACCAATACTGATGCGATTATCAAGATTTAGTAAGTTTTATGATTCGGATTTATAGAAATGACCATTCCGGAGAAGCCGAAAAGCAGAAATCAAAAATACCGAAGAAAATAACTTAGTCGGTTGAGCGACCAAGATAAGCGACTAAGTTACCGACTAAGATAAAGAAGAGTCCCTTCATGCTTAAGCGTGAGGGGACTTTTTTAGTCCAATTATTTGCTCTTTCGTCCAAAATCGGGCAAAATTGGACGAAAAAAGCATCTCTAGCAAGAAAGTTATCCTGCCAGGGATGCTTGTTTTGGTTGATGAGATAATATTCCACATCTAAATCGGGCAAAAGTTCCTTGAAAGTTTTGCCCTCAAACAAGGGAACGTCTTCCACCAACTTACGGAAATTCTTATTTTGAATTATGACTTTTCCACTGAGTTCTTCGGCAATCATATAGCCACCGTCACCGTAGGCTGCGGTAATGATATATCTAATACCGTGATACCAGAAAAGAAAATCCATTGTTAAAGGCGAATCGTCCTTTCTTTTCGGAAATTCGTTCCATGATTCAGATAACATAAAACTTTCCCAAGTGAAAGGCTTATCTTCTTCTACGTGATCTTTGTTTGTCTTCATTCTTTTTTCTTCCAAGTTAGATGTTTTGCTTTTTGAATACTCTTAATATACCAGAGTTATCAAGAAAAGCGTAAACTATCTCATAGAAGTATTTTTAGGGATGTAACGACGATGAAAAAATTTATCAATATGAGGAAGGAAAGTATAGATGTATAAGGTGATTGCAATAAAAGAATATGAATTTACGCGAGATATCATTGTTGAAAGTCAAAAATCCAAACAGCAATACACAGTATTTGATGATTCGGATTTAATTGGAAATGATCAATTCTCTTTTGTGAAAGAGCAAGAGATTTATGATTGTAAGATAGGCATACTATACGAAGAAAATCATTCTGGAAAAACCTTTTATGTTTTATCTCGGGAAAAGGTTGGTAAGATGAACTTATTTAGGGTATCAAATTCAGACGGTGATAATTTTTATTTGCCAGCCACCACAGATGTAAAGATTGGTAGTCAAATTAACTTGATAGTAAAAAGATATGATTTGCTCTCAGTTAATAATGTAATAAATGATAGGGTGCTATAATTTTTGTTTATGGTAGATGGGGATGAAGTACATTGGAAGAATTATTATGGCTACAACAGCATTAGGAAGTAACGTCCCTTCATGTTTAAGCGTGAAGGGACGTTTTTAGTCCAATTATTTGCTTTTTCGTCCAAAATTGGGCAAAATTGGACGAAAAAGAGCTAGTTGGACGAAAGGAAACTTATGAGGTCATTTGATTACAGCAAACTTGCTGAAAAAGCCTGGGACATGGACATAGTCAATCTCGTGGCCAAGATTCATGAATACAAGGGCAGACAGGACTTGTTTGTCCGGCAAAAGCCCGTGGAACTTGACCGCTTGGTTGAAATAGCCAAGATCCAAAGTACCGAAGCCTCAAACAAAATTGAGGGGATCGTGACGACAAGCACACGGATGAAGCAACTTTTTGCCGAAAAAACGCGACCAAGGAACCGGGATGAAGATGAAATCATGGGCTACCGAGATGTTCTGAACACAATCCACGAGAGCTATGAGTATATCCCCGTCAGGCCGTCTTACATTCTTCAGCTTCACCGAGATCTGTTAAAAAGAGCTAGCTTCTCTTATGGCGGCCACTTTAAGAGTGTCCAGAATTATATCAATGAAACCAGGCCAGATGGAACGTCAGTTACTAGATTTATCCCGGTTTCGCCTGCCGATACGCCGGAAGCTGTGGAAAGACTGTGCAATGCTTATGAGCAGGCTAGCGCGACCGAGCAAATTGATGCTTTAATACTAATTCCTGCTTTTATCTGCGATTTTCTCTGCATTCACCCTTTCAATGATGGCAACGGCCGAATGAGCCGGCTGTTGACCCTGCTCCTTTTGTACAAGAGTGGCTACAATGTCGGAAAGTACATCAGTATCGAAAAGCAGATTGAAAAAACTAAGGACCGCTACTACGATGTTTTGCAGCAGATTGACTTGGGCTGGCATGAAGAAAAAAATGATCCTACGCCTTTCATCCGCTACATGCTGCAGGTGATCTTGGCTTGCTACACTGAGTTTGAAGATCGCGTCGGATTAATGTCTGAGCATGGCCAAGGCAGTACGGCATATGATATCGTGAAGCACTATGCCCTGGAAAAAATTGGCAAATTCACTAGCGCGGACGTGCTGGCCCACTGCCCAAGCGTCAGCCGGTCATCAGCACTTGCCGCGTTAAAGAAGCTCACTGAAGAGGGGCTTGTCATCCGGAAGGGATCTGGCCGGGGCACTTTCTACGTGAAAGCTGACAGCAGATAGTTTTTAGAATGAAGAGGCAACAGTCACATGAAGACAACTTGGCAAAAAGATGGCTTTACGATCCGCCTGGCACAAGCCAGCGATGTGGACGATTATTATTTCCAGAACTACTGCCCCTTGGACAAGGAAGTAGCCAGACTGACCGGCTGCAAGAAGGAATTTACCAAGGAAGAAGTGACTTCTTTTTTCCTAAAAGCTATCGAAGAAACGGACAGATACTTCTTCTTGATCTTAGATCCAAACGGTAAAATCATCGGCGAGAGCGTGATCAACGAAATCGACTGGGACCTGCGCCGGGCTAACTTCCGCATCTGCATCTTTCATCCGGCGGAAAGAGGGCAGGGCATTGGCAGCTGGGCGGTTGAAGTGAGCCGGGATTTCGCCTTTGACCAGCTGCACCTGCACCGGCTTGAACTGGATGTCTTCTCTTTTAATCCCCGCGCGGAAAAAGCTTACCTGCGGGCGGGCTTTAAGCGGGAGGGAGTTTTGCGGGATGCAGTTTTCGACAGGGGCCAATACGCTGATGACATCTTGATGGCGATCCTGGAAGATGATTGGCGAGAGCTTAAAAATGGTGAATAATGATATTTTTATATGAAAAATATTCTATCAACTCGTTATTTTATAAATAGTAAGTAAACTTGCTATATGATATACTAAATATAGTCATGACGTGATATAGTTATTTTTAAATAGTTAAAACTCCCTTTAACGTTAAAGCGATAACCATGATTTGTTGAGGAAAAAATATGACTAAATACCGCGCCGACATTACGGCACTTAACGCAGAAAAAATTGGCAGCCAGGCTCACGGCTATGTAGAATTCACGACTGAGGGAGACAAGCTCCACATCAAGCTGGAGATGTTCGACACCCCGGCTAACATCCAGCACTGGGAACACTTCCATGGCTTCCCGGACGGCAAGGATGCCCAAGTGCCAACCCTTGCCCAAGATACCAACCAGGATGGCTTTATCGATCTCTTGGAAACCGAACCAGTCTCCGGCACGATTATGGTGCCCCTGGACGCAGAAAGCCATTCAAAACATGATTCCGCCCAAGCAGCGGAGTCATGTTTTTTTGCCCGCAAAAGGCGGAGAAATCGGTAAAATTAAGTAGAAGAGAAAATCCAGACAGGAGAGATTGCCATCTTTGAGCAAGTTGGCTGAGTTTAATCTGTCTGCTGGCTTGGTGTCTTTTTTAAATAAAGATGGAGATGGAGCAACTTAAATGGAAATCAAGGCCTTGCAATATTATCTGGCGGTAGTCAGAGAAGGAAATATCTCAAGAGCGGCAGAAGTGCTGCACGTGACCCAGCCAGCCTTGAGCCGGCAGATCGCCCAATTGGAAGAAGAGCTTGGCACGCAGCTGTTTATCCGGGGGCGGCGGCTGAAGCTGACGAACGCTGGCATCATGCTGCAGCGGCGGGCTGAAGAAGTGACGGCGCTGGTTGAAAAAATCGAAGATGACTTCGCTGATGCTAAAGAAATTGGCGGCGTCATTTCGATTGGCAGCGGCGGCCTGTACTCCTCCCGGGTTTTTCCGGAAATCATGGCCAATTTTCGCAAAGACCACCCTAACGTCAGCTATCGCTTGTACACCAACAGCGCGGAATACGTCAAGCAGCAGCTGGAACAAGGCTTGCTTGATTTCGGCCTTTTGCTGGAGCCGGTTGACGTAACAAAATTTGACTATGTCCGGATGAAGGACAAGGAGCGCTGGGGCCTGCTTTTAAGAAGAAGCCACCCACTGGCCAAGAAGGAGTTCATTACCCGGGAAGACCTGTGGAATGAGACGCTTATTACTTCTGACCGCCTGCCAGTCCAAAAGGAACTCCTAACCTGGATTGGCCGGCCAAAAGCAGAACTGGATATCTTTTGCACTTTCAACTTGATTACCCAGGCGGTAGATATCGTGGACGCCGGCCTGGCTTCCGCGTTGACAATCGAAGGAGCTGTAAACATGTATCCGACTGACCGCCTGGTCTTCCGGCCGCTCAAGCCGGAGCTTTACATGAGCTCGGTCTTTGCTTGGAAAAAGCCCCTGCCGGAATTTGGCGCGGCTGCTGCCTTTTTGAATTATTTTAAAAGCATGCTTTGAAGGTATACCTCTCCATAAAACATAAGCATTTAACATACTTGTTTATTGCTCTTATAATAGAAAGCATAGACGAGGTGAGAGAGATGAGGGTCAGTATTACAGCCGGCAAGCACACGGTTTACGCGAAGCTTTACGACAATGCCGCGGCCAGGCAGCTTTATGATAAACTGCCGGCAACCTTGACCATGCTTAACCTCTATGGCAGGGAAATGTGCTGCCGGATGGGGGCAGGCAGCCTGCCGGCCACTGAGGCCGTGGTTACTGGCTATAAGATTGGCGATATTTCTTACTGGCCGCCGGCTGGCAGCCTGGTCATTCTGTATGAACAGAACGGTGAAGTGTTTAACCAGCAGCCGATCGGCCGCACTGAGGACGACATCTCGTTTTTTGCCGGGATGCCCGACACGGACGTTATCTGGAAAAAAGCATAGTAAAATCAGGAGGCAAAACAATGGCAAAGATCATTCAAACTGCAGGCCGAGACCAATTAGGCGATTTCGCGCCGGAATTCGCGCATTTTAACGACGATGTGCTTTTTGGCGAAAACTGGAACAACCAGGATATCGATCCCAAGACCAGAAGCATTGTCGTAATCTCAGTCTTCATGGGCCGGGGGCTGGTGGACGAATCCTTGAAGTACCACCTGCAGACTGCCAAGAAAAACGGGGTTACCAAGAAGGAAATCGCCGCCATCATCACGCACGCGGCCTTTTACGCCGGCTGGCCGGTAGCCTGGGCTGTCTTTAACATGGCCAAGGATATCTGGACTGAAGATGAAGCAGCCGACCTGTCAAAAGAAGCCTACGAGAAGACGATCTTCTTCCCTATCGGCGAGCCAAATGATGCCTATGCTAAGTACTTTATTGGAAACAGCTACCTTGCCCCGGTAACTGATGCTCCATTCCCGATTCACAACGTTACCTTTGAACCGGGCTGCCGGAACAACTGGCACATCCACCACGCGGACAAGGGCGGCGGCCAAGTATTGATCTGTGTTGGCGGGGAAGGCTGGTGCCAGATTGAAGGCCAAGCGCCAGTAAAGATGACCCCGGGCAAGGCAGTCATCGTTCCAGCCAACACCAAGCACTGGCATGGGGCAGCCAAGGACAGCTGGTTCTCCCACCTGGCCTTTATGATTCCAGGCGAAAACATGAGCAACGAATGGCTTGAACCGGTTGATGACGAAGAATACGGCAAGCTGTAAAGCAATAATAATTAGCAAACACGTACTGATGGCAAATCAGTACGTGTTTTTTTGCGTGAAAAATCCCGATCTTGATAGAAATCAATTGGGGAATTCTGCTTTCCCAGTATATTAAAAGCAGCAAATCAAGGAGGTCGAAAGATCAATGCAAAAATGGTTAATGAAAAATCGCAACCGGCTGACGGCAATCACAGGCATCTTAATCGTCCTGGCCTTTGCCGCTAAATGGCTGTTTAAAAGCGAAGCAGCAGCCAGTCTGCTCTTGGCCGCCTCTCTTATCGGCGGTTTTCCCATCGCCTTAGAGGCTTGGCAGGCCCTAAAAGTCAAAGTCATCAGCATCGACTTATTGGTGACCCTGGCCATCTTAGGCGCCTTCGTCATCCAGGAATTTGAGGAATCGGCCATCGTGGCCTTTCTCTTCTTGTTTGGGGCATACCTAGAGCAAAAGACCCTGGCCAAGACCCGGTCAGCAGTTAAAGAATTGGTGGAGATGGTGCCAGAAACAGCCCTTAGGCAGACTGAATCAGGCGAATTTGAAGAAGTTGACTTAGGCGAATTGGACGAAGGGGACATCCTCTTGGTCAAGACCGGGGGCAAGATTCCGGTCGACGGGGAAGTCGTCTTCGGCTCCGGAACGGTCAACGAGTCCAGCATCACTGGTGAGTCCATGCCTTTAGGCAAAAAGCCTGGTGACTTGGTCTACGCCGGCACTATTTTAGAAAATGGGACTATCCGGATCAAGGCCGAAAAAGTCGGGGATGCAACGACTTTTGGCAAGATCATCGAACTGGTCGAAGAAGCCCAGGACTCCAAGTCCCAGGCTGAGCGCTTGATTGACCGCTTCTCCAAGTACTACACTCCAGTGGTCCTGCTTTTGGCCATTATTGTTGGCCTGGTTACTCAAAAGCTGGAACTGGCCGTGACCATCCTGGTTCTCGGCTGCCCAGGCGCTTTGGTTATTGGAGTGCCGGTCTCAAACGTGGCTGGAATCGGCAACGGGGCCAAGCAAGGGATCCTTTTTAAGGGCAGTGAGGTCATCACCAAGTTCAGCAAGGTCGATACGGTCATGTTTGACAAGACCGGGACCCTGACTTACGGCGACCCCCGGGTCAGCCAGGTGAAAAAATATGGCCAAGGCAAGGAGGCTGAAGAGCTTTTGGTCAGCGTGGAAAAAGAATCCTCCCATCCCCTGGCCAAGGCGATTACGAGCTACTACGTGGACCTGGAAGCAAAAGAAGTTGAAGCTTCCCAGACTCTCCAAGGCGGCGGGATCGTTGCTCAAGCAGCTGGCCAGCAGGTCCTGGTCGGCAACCGCTACCTGCTTGACCAGTACCATGTTCCAGTCACGGAAGAAATGGAAAAGGACTTAAAAGAGCTGGCAGCAGCTGGCAATTCCCTGGTTCTGGTCGCCGTCAATGGCCAATTAGAGCTTGCCTTAGGCTTAAAGGATGAGATCCGGGCCGGGGTCAAAGAAGACCTGTCCGCTTTAAAAAAGCTGGGCGTGAAGAACCTGCTCCTTTTGTCCGGTGACAACCAGCAGACGGTTGACCTGGTGGCTGAAGAATTGGGCCTCACTGAGGCATATGGCCAGCTTTTGCCAGAAGACAAGGCAGACTTTGTCCAAAAGCGGCAGGAAGCCGGCGAGATCGTGGCCTTTGTCGGCGACGGGATCAACGACAGCCCGTCCTTGGCCCGGGCCGATATCGGGATTGCCATGGGCAGCGGAACCGACGTGGCGATTGAAACTTCAAACGTGGTCCTCATGAACGGCAGCTTTGACCGGATTCCGCGGGCTCTGGCCCTGGCTAAGGCTACCCGGCGGAACATGATCGAAAACATTACCATCGCCCTGGCTGTCGTAGCGGTCTTATTGGTCAGCCTTTTGGCCAGTTCCTGGATGAACATGGCCATCGGGATGTTTGTCCACGAAGGCAGCATCCTGGTCGTGATCCTGAACGCCATGCGGCTGCTAGCCTACCGGTCAAAATTGCAAAAAGCGCAAAAGTTGATAGAAAACAATTTTTCTCAAGCAGAAGGCCCGTATACTAAGGGCATTGAGAGCATCCAATAAAAAAGAAAGGACGAAAAATCATGCAAAAAGCAATTTTACAACTCGAAACGTTAGCCTGCCCGACCTGCATGCAGAAGATCGCAGGGGCGATTGCCAGCGTTGACGGGGTTGAAAAGACCAGCGTCAAGGTCCTCTTCAACGCCAGCAAGGCCAAGGCCAGCTTTGACCCGGCCAAAACCAGCCTGGAGACGATCAGCCAGACCGTGAAAAACATCGGCTATGACGTTTTAAAGGCCAGTGCTAAATAAAAGAAAAACAAGAAAAGCAAAAGAAAAAAAGAAACAATAAAACGACTGATTGAAAAAAGGAGAAAAATGATGATCAAGGAATTTTTCGCAAAGAACGATGAAATGTTAGACTTATATACGCAGGCAATTACCAAGGCCCACGGTGCCCACCACCCGGAAGTCTTTGAGGTCCGCAAGCTTTACGAAAATATTCAAAAAGAGGTCAAGAGTGGCCAGGAAGACTTGACGGCCGACTTTGCCAAGCTGCGGGAATTGACCGCCGGCTACGCCATCCCAGCTGATGCTTGCGGGGCGATGACCATGACCTACCAGATCCTGGAAGAATTCGACCACTTGGTCCAGGGCTAATTTTTACCAGCAGAGGAGAGGAAAATGCAGCATATATGTGTCAGCCTGGTCCCGCTGTTCGCGGACCTGCCAGAAAAAGACCAGCTTAAGATCAATTCCCTGGCCAGCCGCCGGCGCTATCAAAAAGGTGAGACGATTTTCCAGCCAGGGGATGAAAAGCTGCAGATCGTGGCCCGGGGGAACATGAAGGTTTATCAGTTGTCCGCCAGCGGACGCGAGCAGCTGCTCCGGGTTGTAGAGCCGGGCGGCTATGAAGGGGAAAAGCAGCTTTTTGGCCTGGAAAATGACAGCTTCTTCGGCCAGGCCATGGAGAACACGGAGATCTGCAGCTTGAGCAAGACAGACTTCAACCGGGTTCTCCTGGAAAATCCCCAGCTCTCCCTCAAATTGCTGGAACTCAGTGCCCAGAAGCTGCTGGAAACAGAAAGACAGACCCAGTTTTTGGCTATGGAAAGAGTCGAAGAAAGACTGGCCAGCTACCTTTTGGACTTGGCTAAGGTGGCTGGAAGCGACCAGGTCCAGCTGTCCATGAAGATGAAAGATATTGCATTATACCTCGGAACTACTCCCGAAACTCTCTCTCGCAAATTCAAACTCCTCGAAAAAATGACTTTGGTTAAAAGGAATGGCAAGCAGGTGCAAATTCTTGATGAAGACGGCCTGCTGGACTTATAATAGAGAACAAAACTCCCTCTGGCATTACTGATTTGCCAGAGGGAGTTTTTTACCGAATTTTTAAAAAGCTAAATATATAAGATAGAAGATGGAAAATATCAGAATCAGTGCAGGGCCGTTAGGAAAGTGATTAGGCCAAAAATAATGCCTGGAACATTGGCAATAAAGACCGGCCAGTCCTTGTACTTTTGCAATAGGGCGTAGCTGCACCAAAAAGTGCTGTTGATGCAGGCCACAAGCGGCTGAACGGGGTTGCCGTATTGACCGTGCAGGTTGTTCATGATCTGCGGAAAATAGGAAACGTACATCAGAATTGACATGATGCTGGCAATCCGGCCGACGAGCATGGCTTTTTTAGAATTCATCGGCTGCCTCCTTTAAGTCAAAATTGGTATTTTGCAAAAGACCGTATAAGGCCCCCAGCAAGTTGGCATCATTGCGGAATTTGGCGGCCACGATCTCCGGTTTGGTCAAAGTTTCGCCGATGATGGCCGGACTTTTGGTCAGCCGCTCATAAGCTGCCTTGATCCGGTCAAGCAGGAGGGGCTGGGCGGAAACACCGCCGCCGATGGCTACCCGGTCGCCGTCAATGATGGTCTGGATGTTCAAGATCAGCTGGGCAAGGTTGAGGCTACACTGGTCCAACACCGCCAGAGCCGCCTGGTTGCCGCTGGCCGCGCTGGCAAAAGCTGCCTGTCCGTCTAAGAGGTCGACGTTCCCAGCTGCTTGGTTCATAGCTTGGACCATTTCTACAGCTGAGCTGTTGTGGGCCACCATTTTTTCATCGCCGCCAGCTGGATCCCGGGTCATCATGAAGCTGAATTCCCCGGCTTGAGCATGCAGGCCATAGTGGAGGCGATGGTTGATGATAATCCCGCCGCCAACCGCCGTCCCTAAGACGATAACGGCGCCAGTATCGGTGCCTTTTAAGCTGCCCTGCCAGACTTCAGCTAAAGCCGCGGCCTTGCCGTCATTTTCGACATGAATTGGCAGGTCAAAATCGCAGAGCAAGTTACTAAAACTGATTCCGTCCAGAAAAGGCAGCATCCCTCCAAAGCGCAGGCGCTGGGTCACAGGATCAACCGTACCAGGCGTACTAATGGCGATCCCGCTGATCTGCTCTTTATATTGGCCGACCAAAGACTGGATCTTGCCGGTAAAGGCTTCAGCTACCGCCGGGGTGGGGCTGGTCTGCTTGTCAGTCAAGTTGCCCTCTTCGTCGGCCAGGGCGCTTTTTAACTTGGTGCCTCCGATGTCTAAGCAAAGAAATGTTGTCATGCTGAAGCGTTAGTCCTTTCTCAAAAAAGCCGAGATCTCCTTTAAAGCCTGGTCGCTTTCCGGCATGTCAAAAAGGACAAAGACGTGGAAAAGTCCTGGCCAGACCTTCAAGGTCGTGTCAACGCCGGCCTTAGTGGCGAGGTAGTTCAAAATCAAGGAGTGGTCCAGCTTGACCTCTTCGCTGCCGCAATTGATCATCATTGGCGGAAAGCCCTGGTAGTCGCCGTAAATCGGTGAAATCAAGGGATCCTTCTTGGCCGGCTCGGTGAAATACGGAACGGGGTCGCCGGCCCCAACCAGCATCGGGTCCCGGTCATCGTTCAAGTATTCTGAAGTCAGAATACTGAGCTGGGAAATAACCGGGGAAAAGAGGGCCAGGCGGTCTGGCAATTTTTCACCTTTTGCCTTTAAGGACAAGGTCAAGGTCAAGGCCAGGCTGGCCCCGGCGGATTCGCCGAAGACCAGGATGTGGCTAAAGCGTCCTCTCAAGTAAGCGTAGGCGGCTTCAACATCGTTTTGGGCCGCGGGATGCCGGCCTTCCGGGTATTGGGCGTAGTCAGCCGCAAAGACGTCGCAGGAGACTAATTGGCCCAAAGTTACCGCCAGCCGGCGGCGGGACTTGACCGTCCCGGTAGCGTAGGCACCCCCATGCAAAAAAAGGAGGACCGTGTCAGGCGAAGTTTTTTCTTCCAGCCGGTAAAATTCGCCTTTAACCGGACTGGTTACTTCTTCTAAAGTTACCCCAGCCGGGAAGCTGAAGGGGTTGCCGTCATCAGCTGACTTGCGGGCCCCTTGGACTACGTCTGGCGTAAGCGGCTCTCTTTGGGCCGGCTTGATGTATTTTCTTGAAAATTCGATTGCTTTTTCAGCTGCTTGACTAAGCATTTTGTCCCTCCAAATTGTTAGTGTTGTCTACTTTCTTTGCTTTTGAACCTTGGGCCAGCTTATTGTAGTTGACTCCGATCAAGATGGCTACGACCAAGAGGATGGCGAAGACGAAGGCCCCAAAGACGAAGGTGGTTGCTGGAGAATTGCTGCCAAAAATCTTGCTTACTGCCTGGGCAATGTATGGTGAAACCAAGGTCCCGATGTTGGCGGCTGACATGGCCACGGAAGTTGAGAATGGCACCCGGGAAGGGCTGGTGAAGTCACCCACGTAGGAACCCATGGAAACCATGGACATGGAAACGGCGATGCCGACCAAAACGACAGCCAGGCCGCTGAGGACTAAGGAGTTTGACAAAGGCAGGATGACAAAGGCTAAGGTCCCGCAAGCCAGGGCAATCGCCATGGAGAAGTGCTTGATGCCCCCCTTCAAGGCCATGAAGATGAAGCCGCCAGCGGCCATAGCAAAAGACATTACCCCCAGCAAGGTGCTGGCGTCTTGGACAGTGCCGTAGCCCTTAGCAACAACCAGGCTGGCAAAGCGGATGGTGATGAAGGCGAAAGTCGCGTTGAAGCAGAACATGAAGATGGCCAAGAGCCAGACAGGACCGTCAACGTGCTTGTCAGTCTTGACTTGCTTTTGCGGGTTTTGGCTGGCCGCGAACTTTTGGTCAATGCTGCTTGGAATAAAGAAGAGGACGAGCAAGAAGACCAGGAGGGCAAAAGCGTTAACCCAGTAGGAAGCCTGCCAGCCGTAGCGCATCAAAGAGCCGGCAAAGTAGGTCATGAGGAACATCCCCAGCCCTTGAACGACGCTGGAAAGACCCATCATTTGTCCTTGTTCCTGGCCCTGGTAAAGGGCGATGATCAAGGCTAAAGCGTAGGAAGCCAGCATCCCGGTCCCGACCCCGATCCCGATTCTGGAGATGAAGATCAAGGCAAAGTTGGTGGTCAAAGCTGGCGTAACCCCGGAGATCAAGATGATCAAAAGACCAAGCATGATGTCTTTCTTGACCCCGATCCGGTCAACGATGAAGTTGCTCAATGGCGTAAAAAAGATGATCCCCAAGGCCGGCACCGTCATCAAGAGCTCGATCATGGTTGGGCTGACATTGCTGAAGGACTTGGTCATCAAAGGAACAGTGGCGGCCGTGGCGCCAGAAGCGACCACGAAGACATTCAATAGAAGAATGGCCAATTTTGAGAAAAAGCGTTTCATTTTGCTACCTCGCTTGCTTTTTGCAAAGAATAATTTTGGAATAATTGGTTGATTTGCTTGATTTCGTTTTTATCTAATGGCTTGAAGCCGATGCCCCGCATCTCCTGGCTGAGCTGGTATAAGGAGAAGTCCTGAAAGTGGTCCAGGTTGCCCGGCGCGGTCAAAAAACCCCAGAAAGGCACCAGGTCCTGCAGCTGGTCGGCCAAGCTTTCGATTTGGCAGTAGTCCTTCAGCGGCGTGTGCACGTCAAAGGAGGTAAGCAGGGGCTGGTCGGGGATGATGGTAAATTCGTAAGTGCCCGGCCCCAGCATTTTTTGCATTTCTGCTAGGTCCAGGTTGACCTGGCCGCCAAAAGGCACGGTTAAGTGCAGCTTGACTTCGTTTGGACTGATGATTTCCCAGCCCGCTTGCAAGCTGCCGGCCGGCAGGGAAATCTGCCCAGCAAATTCCGGAAATTCCGGACTGATCCGCGGCTGCCAGCTGACCAGATTGCCATCTTGCTTTAAGCCCAGCAGGTCTTCATAAGCCCACTGCATGACAGCGCCGCTTGAGTAGTGGTTGAGGGAGTTCATCCCATTTTGGGCGATCTTGCCGGAGGAATCAACGGAATCCCATCTTTCCCAGATGGTCGTGGCTCCGTGCTCAACTTCGTAGAGCCAACTAGGGAAATCGTTGTTCAAAAAGAGGCGGACGGCCAGCTTGTGCTCCCCGTTTCTGGACAGGGCCGGCAATAAAAGGGGCGTGCCCACAAAGCCGGTGCTTAAGTGCTTATGGTTCTTTTCGATAATGTCAACCAAGCGGCGGACTAAGCGGTCTTTTTCCTGATCCGGGTAAAGGCCGAAGCTGAGGCAGATGGCTAAGCCGGTTTGCGTGTCGGCTAAAGGCCGGCCGGACTTGGTGAAGAATTCTTCCAAGAAGGCCTGCTTGATCAATTTGGCCAGCTGCCGGTAGTACTGCTGTTCATGCTTCATTTTCAGCACTTGGGCGCTTTGGGCCAGCAGACTGGCTGAGTGGTAGTAAAAGGCGCTGGCGATCAGGTCGTCGTCGGTCTTGCCCTTTAAGTGCATGATGTCTTCGGTGTCCAGGGCAAGCCAGTCGCCCAGCTGGTCGTCGCCCAGCCAGAGGTATTCGTTGCCGGCGGCTTGCGCCCGGTCATGGACCCAGTCGACCCAGGACATCATGGCTCCGATGTTTTGCTTCAAAATGGCCGGGTCCTGGCTGCGGGAGTA
The DNA here is from genome assembly GCF_051873315.1 of Lactobacillus sp. Taxonomy (GTDB): domain Bacteria; phylum Bacillota; class Bacilli; order Lactobacillales; family Lactobacillaceae; genus Lactobacillus. The sequence goes on along the minus strand of NZ_JBJEES010000102.1, from coordinate 15,649 downwards.
GGCCTGCCAAGGAATGATGACGCTGGCGTCGCTCCAGACGGCCTTGCCCCCGTCTTTTTCACCGACGCTCGGCACGTAGAGGGGAAGCTTGCCTTCATATTGGCTTTGTTCGACGGCCATGTCATAGCTGAATTTTTTGAAAAATTCGTATGTGTCCATGTTGTAGGAAGCCGTCTTGGCAAAAACTGCCGCGTCCCCGGTCCAGCCCAGGCGCTCATCGCGCTGCGGGCAGTCGGTTGGAACATCGATGAAGTTGGACTTCTGCCCCCATTTTACGTTCTCAAAGAGGCGGTTGACTTCTTTCCGGCTGCTCTTCAGCCAGCCAGTTTCTTGCATGTCGGAGTACAGGGCCACAGCCTTAAAGTCAGCTGGGTCGATTTGGCCAAAGCCGGTCAACTTGGCATAGCGGAAGCCGAAGTAGCTGAAGTGGGGGCGGACCCAAGCGGCCTCTCCGTCACTGACATAAGTGAAGCTGGCCCGGGCTGAGCGGAGGTTGTTCCGGTAGAATTCTCCATTTTGCAGGATTTCGCCAAACTGCAGGTCGACTTTCTCGCCTCTTGGCAGGCGGTTGTAGAATTCAACCCAGCCGGCCAGGTTTTGGCCAAAGTCCAGGACGCAGTCCCCGCTTGGCGTGTTAAGCAATTTGGCTGAAAAAACTTCATGCCCGGTAATTGGCAGGCTGAGCCGGTCGATGATGTAGCGGCTGACTGGCTTAACCAGAACTGCTTGACCTAACTTTCGTTTAGGTAGGGTCGGGTCAAAGTCTTCCCCGTAGTAGATGCCGGAGTGCGGCACCGGGGACTGGACCAGGTCCCAGTTTTCATCGGTCGTGATGATTTCTTCTTGGCCATCCTCGTCCAGCATCCGCAAGTCGCAGACAGCCATCAATTGGTCGCCATAGTTGTTGGCGATCCCGCCGTGTTCTTTAAGTCCCAATTTGCCCCGGTACCAGCCGTCAGCCACCATGATTTCCAGCTCGTGGCTGCCATTTTTGGCTAAAAGGGGGCTGGCATCGTAGACGGCTCTTTGCAAATAGTAGTTGTAGTCGGTAAAGCCGGGAGCCAGGTATTCGTCGCCTAATTTTTGCCCGTCCAGCCAGACCTCGTAAAGACCAAGGGCGGTTACGTAGAGGCGGGCTTGTTGGACATTGCGGCTGGTGAAGCGGCGGCGGAAGATCACCCCGTGACGGTCTTTTTGCGGGTCGCCGATCCACTTGCCCAGCAGGTTTTCTTTCATGTAGCCAGTTTCAAAGAAGCTGGAGGCAGAAATTTTTTCTTCGCCGCTAGCGGCAAAAATTTCGACTTCGTAGCGGCTGCGGGGCTGTAAGTCGATGTCAGTCTGGAAAATAAGGCTGCTGCCTTCTGCAAGGCCCGTGTCGTAGACGGTTTCGCCGGCGGTCTTGATAACCAGGCGGCAGCTGACGGTCTTGACGGCTGCCCCGGTCAGCTCGGCAGAGATCCAGAGGGGGCTGGCCAGCTGAAAGCCAACCGGCTCAGTCATGTGGTTGATTTGAATATTGCTTATCTTCACTTGTTGTCACCTCAGACATGGTATCGCGGACATTTGTAACCGCTTCATCTCTTAACGGTTACTATTATGCGGGATTTCCAGAACGCTTTTTTATAATTCGTGCTATAATTTTAGATAAAGCGTTAAAAAGAGAGCGATTACAAATGCTAGAGACGACAAAACTGTTAAGCGAATTTCAGCAGGCCACGGATTTGGACCTGTGCCTGTATTCGGTTAAAGAAGAAAAAATCATTGAGAGCTATACCCGGCCCTTGGCGGTTTTGCCCAAAAAGCAGCTTTTGCGGAATTTGGCCAAGGAGCAGGGCAAAGAGGTCCAGCTGAAGCAGGAAAAGTATCTCAGCCTGCTGGCCGCTTTTCCTTATGAGCAGGAGCTCATCGTGGCCTGGAGCACCAGTTATTCTTTGAAGGGGAAGGGAAACTATGATCGGCAGGTTCCCCTTTTGAGCGTGGAGCGTTTCCGCCACTTGGTCTTTTGCCTGTACTGGATGCTTTATCAAAGAGAGCCGGTTTTTAATGAAAATATCGGGCAGATTGCGACCGGGGACAATTTGGGAATGAATTTGCAAGATAACCAGCCGACATTGGAAGGGCGCCTGGCTGAAGAGAAAATCATGACTGATGTCCGCCGCGGCGACCTTGACCGCTACAATCATGATTTCCGCCACTTCGTCCAAGTCGGGAATTTTGGCCGCTTCAATCCTTCCTCGCTTAGAAGCAAGAAGGATCTGGCGATTTCGGCCACGACCCTTTATACCCGGGCGGCGATCGAAGGTGGTTTGAGCATTCAAGAAGCCTACCAGCTCAGCGATGAGATCATCAAGGGAATCGAGAGCGACGTGCAGATTTCCAACCTGTACGAATACACCCGGGCGATCGGGGAGATTTTTATCAACCGTTTGTGCCAGCAAAAGCGGCAGGCAGTCAGTCCCTTGGTCTATCGGGCCCAGCAGTATATAAGTGAGAACTTGAATCCGCCCCCGGATTTGGCGGAAATTGCCGGCCAGCTGCACGTCAGCCAGTCTTATCTGCAGCATGTGTTTAAGGAAGAGACTGGCCAAGGGATCAAAAATTACATCGACCAGCAGCGGCTCTTGAAGGCTAAGCAGTTGCTTCGCTTCAGCGATGAGTCGGTGACCGCTTTAGCCCAGCAGCTGGGCTACTCTAGTCCCAGCCAGTTTTCCCAGTTTTTCAAGCGGCTGACGGGCAAGTCGCCCCAGCAGTTCCGCAAGCAGGTGTATGAGAAAGAAACTGCCGATTGGTAGGAAAGATACTTCAATAGTAAGCAAAAGATTTTTGTCAAGGAGGACCAAATGAGCGAAAACATTTGCCGCCGGTGGGCGGAAGGCGACAAGCTGCTGGAAGAATACCATGACTATGAGTGGTGCAAGATCAAGCGCAGCGACCGCTTCGAGTTTGAATTGCTCTGCTTGGAAGGCGCCAGCGTGGGCTTGTCTTGGCGGACGATTATGCACAAGCGGGATTCCTACAAGGCCGCCTTTCATGACTTTGAAATCGCGGCCTGTGCGGCGATGACTGACGAAGAGTTGGAAGCTCTTTTGAAAAATCAAAAGCTGATCCGCAACCGGAGCAAGATTTTCAGCGTCAGAAGCAATGCCCAGGCGGCTTTGAAAGTGCAGGAAGAATACGGCAGCTTTGATGCCTATCTCTGGCATTTTACGGCGGGCCAGCAGGTCGACCGGCATTATGAAAAGCTTGAAGAAGTCCCGGCCCAAAGCGACTTGTCAAAAGAGGTCAGTAAGGACCTCAAGAAGCGCGGCTTCAAGTTCGTTGGCCCGGTGATCACCCACTCATTTTTGCAAAGCATCGGCATCGTCAACGACCATTTGGCGGACTGTGAATACCGGTAGTTTTTAGAAAACTCTGAATACTGAAAACGCAAAAGATCCGCTCCCAAAACTTTTGGAGTGGATCTTTATTTTTAGTCTTTAAATGTCAAGAATTCGTCATTGTCCATTCTGCTTGCCCGGAAATGGTTGATCAAGGAGTCGTCTTTTTCGTAGCCAAGGCCGATGCCCAAGGCAAAAACGTAATCATCGCCCACATCCAGTGCTTCGTGCAGGAACTTAGGGTAGAGAACGTATTCCATGGCCGGGATTGAGTCGATCCCCCGGTCAGCGGCGGCCAGCATCAAGGTCTGACCAAAGGCACCCAGGTCGTACGCTGAATACGGGGCAGTAGCGCGCGGCATCAGCAGATAAGCAACGGCCGGGGCATTGTACAGGCTGGCCGCGTCTTTAGCCATGGCCTGCGGGTCCTTGCTCATGAAATTGTTGATGCCGCTCATCCAGCCGCTCACGTTCTTCATCCCTGCCGGGCCCATGGTATCCCGGTGCAGCGGCGGCACTTCCGGGCTGTCCTGGTTTTCCTGGCCGACGGCAGACTCGTGGTGGCGACGGATCTTTTCCAGGGTCTCACCGCTGGCAATCACCAGCTTCCAAGTTTGGCTGTTGGCCCAAGAGGGGGTCAGCTTGGCTGCGTTAACAATGGCCAGCAAGTCTTCGCGGCTGACCTCCCGCTTGCTGAAGTCTCTGACTGAGTGACGGCTTTTAACCGCGTCTAAAAATTCCATAAATCTCAAACCTCTCATTCTTTAAACAACAGTTTTTTCTCTCTACGGTTCTCAGCTTACTACCGTAACTAACTTTTGGTAAGTAGCCACTTTTTTGTAAGGTTGGTTACTAAAAGTTAGTATTGTGCTATCATGGGCATTAGAGGTGATGATTATGGCTGAAGATATCAGCAGATTTGACATTTGTCCCTGCGCGGTGACCATTTCCCTGCTGGACAGCAAGTGGAAGATTCTGATTTTGCGGGAGCTGCTGCAGGGGCCCAAGCGCTATGGCGAATTGAAAAAGGGGGTCGTCGGCGTCAGTCAGAAGATGCTGACACAGAGCTTGAAAGAGATGCAGGCAGACCAGCTGGTCGACCGGAAGGTCTATCCTGAAGTGCCGCCACATGTGGAATACAGCTTAAGCCAGCTGGGGCAGAGCCTGTATCCAGTGGCTGAAGCCTTGGAGAACTGGGGCATTGCTTTTATCAAAAGCAGTGACCCGGACTACCTGGCCAAACGCTTCAACATTCATGAGCCGGGCAAGCACTGGCTGAGAATTCCAGACCGGTCAGAAGAGGAAAAATCTGGTAAGCTAGATATGTAAGCGGATACTTAAGCAGAAAGCAGGAGAAAAAATGAGTTTAACAGTCAACCTTTACTATCGCGGCCAAAACGGCAGTGCCCGCAAGTTCGCGGCGGAAATGGAAGCAAGCGGGGTGGCCAAGGCCATCCGGGAAGAAGCTGGCAACCTCCGCTATGAATACTTCCAGCCCCTGGATGACCCGGAAACCATCCTTTTGATCGACAGCTGGGAAAACCAGGCGGCACTGGATGCCCACCACGCTTCACCGATGATGGGCCAATTGGCCCAGCTGCGCGAGAAGTATGACCTGCACATGAGCGTTGAACGCTACGTCTCAGCTGAAGAAGCAGCTGGCGATGAGCAATTCATCAGAAAATAGAAAAAACAGAGTTTCCTTCTTAATTGGAAACTCTGTTTTTGCGTTAGGCGCGTTTTTTGCTGATTGAGGCCTTAATGGCCAAAATGACAAAGGTAACAGCGACAGGAACCAGCCAACCCAGGCCATCTTGGTAAAGAGGCAGAAAGCGGCCGTAAAGGCCGGTAATCGCCTTGACCTGCATCCCTGCCGGCAAAGCCTTGAAGAAGTCGCCCAGGGCGCAGAGGAAGGTAACAGCCGTCATGATCTGGTAGTCGACCTGCTTAAAGTCAAAGAGCTTGCTGGTCAGTGCCAGCAGGATCAAGGAAATCGCTAGCGGATAGAGCAGCATCAAGACTGGCAGGGAGAAGGAAATGATGGTGGTCAGACCCACGTTGGCAATCCCAAAGGCCAGGAGGCTGAAGATGATGGCCCACTTGTTGTAAGACAGGGTCTTGGGGAACATTTCCACAAAAGTCTCGCTGCAGGCCGTGATGAGGCCGATCGCCGTCTTAAGGCAGGCCACGAAGATCATCAAGGCAAAAATTACCGCCCCCAGACCTGGGAAGTAGTGGCGGGCAATCTGGGACAGGGCTTCCCCGCCGTTAGCGGCCAGACCCAGGCTGCTCCGGCTCTGGGCTCCGACCAGGGCGGTAATGGCATAGATCACCGCCATCAAAAGGCAGGTGAGGACCCCGGTCTTCAAAGTCGCGGAAGCAACTTTTTCCGGCTTGGTGATCCCGAAGGTCCGGATGCTGGAGATGACGATGATGCCAAAGGCCAGGCCCGCTAAAGCATCCATGGTGTTGTAGCCGGCCAAGACCCCGCTGATTAACGGGGCGCTGGCGTATTCGCCAACTGGCTTGACTGCCTGGTAGTTGCCCAAGGGATGAAGAAGCGCCGTGATCATGATAAAGAAGAAAAAGAGCAAGAAGGCCGGAGTCAGAAACTTGCCGATCCAGTCCATGATCCGGCCCGGTCTCAAAGAGAAGAAAAGCATGATCGAAAAGAAGATCAGTGAGAAAATAAAGAGGCCGGTGCTTTTGCTCATCCCGCTTGGCAATAGAGCTGAAATCCCGGTTTCAAAAGGAACCGTGAAGCAGCGGGGAATGGCGAAGAAGGGCCCGATGGTCAAGTACAGAAGGCAGGTAAAGAAGTAGCTGTACTTGTGGCTGACCCGGCTTGAGAGATCTAAAAGCCCTTCTGACCTGGTCATCCCCAAAGAGGCGATGGCCAAAAGGGGCAGGCCCACCCCGGTGATCAAGAAGCCCAAGAGGGAGATCCAGAGATTGGCCCCGCTGGCTTCCCCCAGGTAGGCAGGAAAAATCAGATTCCCGGCCCCGAAGAAGAGGCCAAAGAGCATGCTGGAAATCGTCAGCGACTCAGCATGCGTCAACTTTTCTTTCATGTTGATCCTCCATAAATCAAGTTAAAATAACAAATAGAAAGTAAAAACTAGAAAATATAAATTAGAAACTATTGTGCTAGAGCACACAATAGCTTATATTTTACCATACAGACTGACATAAAGATGAAAGCTCGGTGAAAAAATGACTTCTTTTTCAAAGTACCAGGCAGTTAAAAAGGCTTATGCAGCTGCTGCCAATGAAGAAAACGCCCAGGCCATGAGCAAGTACATGCGGAATCTTTTTCCTTTCTACGGGATCAAGAGTCCCTTGCGCCGGGACCTATCCAGACCTTTTTTAAAGGGTGTGACTAAAGAAGAAATAGATTGGGACCTGGTTGACCTCTGCTTTAAGGACGACTACCGGGAAATACAGTACTTTGCCTTGGACTACTTGAAAAGAGTAGAAAGGCAGCTGACTTTTAAGGATTTAGGAAAAATCAAGTAGCTGGCTGAGACCAAGTCCTGGTGGGACAGCGTCGATGGCCTGGTCAAACTGGTGGGGCAGGTTTTTGTCAGAGATGAGGAAAACAGGGAAAAGACGGCCGCTCTCATGCTGGCCTGGGCACAAGATCCCGACTTTTGGGTCCGGCGGACGGCAATAGAATTCCAGCTAGGCTTAAAAGAGGCAACGGACCCAGACCTTTTGGGGCAAATCATCGACCTCAACCTGGGCAGCCAGGAGTTTTTTGTCAACAAGGCTATCGGCTGGGCCTTAAGGGACTACTCGAAGACCAACCCGGCCTGGGTCAGAAGCTATATCGCTTCCCGCCAACTTAGTCCTTTGAGCCGGCGGGAAGGCAGCAAGTATATCTAAATGTTAACTACTGAAGCAGATAACAGATTGAGTAGATAAGCGAGTGACTAAAAAATGTTTGAACTGAACTACTGCCCCCAATGCGGGCAAAAATTGACTAAAAAGGAGTTGCCTCTGGATGGCTTGATCCCATATTGCGAACAATGCGGGGACTTCCGCTTTCCGGTATTTTCTGTTGCCGTCAGCATGATCGTAATGAATGAAGCAGGCGACCAGGTCCTCTTAATCAAGCAGTATGGTAAGGACTCCTATATCCTGGTGGCTGGCTACGTTAATAAAGGGGAAAACGCTGAAGACACTTGCCAAAGAGAATTAATGGAGGAGCTTCACCTTACGGCCAAAAGCCTCCACTTCAACCGCAGTCAGTATTTTGCCCCCTCAAACACCTTAATGCTCAACTATACGGTGACCGTTGACCAGAAGGAAAGGGTTATCCCCAACGAAGAAATCGACGCCTGGAACTGGCTGAGCATAGAAGAAGCCCGCCGGCAGATCCGGCCGAACTCTTTAGCCCAGGCTTTTTTGCTGGAATACCTGGAGAAAAAAGACAAATTCGATAATAAATAATTTATGAAATATCATATAAAAACAATGAAGAACAGTGTTTCTCAGCTTAGTTAATAAGTATTTTATTATCCTGCGCTAATAACTTGATTTTACTAATCGAATGCTTTATAGTATTTTTTGCTTTAAAAGGTAGACACTCCGGCCAAGCCGCGAGTGCCTTCTTCAGTTAACGGTGTTTTGACTAGGAAATTCGTGTTTTGCTTGTGAGGTAAAGCTTGGAAAAATTTGGTGCTTTTAAGAGGAATTTTGATTTCAGCAGTCTTTCTCCCGCGGAAGCAAATAAAATGATGGGCTATGTAGGAATGATGAACCACTGTATGGACCGGGCCATGCAGGATGGGGATCCTAGCGACGCGATCATGATCTTCCTCGGTGAAATCGGGGAAAAGCTGGGGGCTGCCCGAACCTATATCTTCCAGCTGAATGACAAGCAGCTCTATGACAACACCTATGAATGGTGCGCGCCGGGAGTTGTTTCCGAGCGGGCGACCCTGCAGGACATGCCGCGGGCTGATCTTGGCTCGCCTTTTGCCCAGGCCTTTAGGGAAAATTCTGGTTACTATATCAGCGACATGGCGGCTTTCAAGGAGGCTGATCCCGTGTTATATGGGATATTTTCCCGCCAGGAGATCAGCAGTCTGGTCTTGTGCCCATTTTACTTTGAAAATGACCTGGTCGGCTTTGTCGGGGTGGACCAACCTAAAGACATGGATCTGGCCCTTCCGGTCATGCAGATTGTTTCCAGCCACATGTCAGGGCTTTTGCAAAAGTCCTTTTACGTGGAAAAAGGCTCTTCAGCTGACAGCGTGACTGGCCTGTGCAGCGTGACGGCCTTCCGCCACCATGTTGCCTATGAATTAGCCGAAATCAAGGCTGATCCTGGTATGAAACTGGACCTGGTCCACTTTGACATCAGCAATTTCAAGTTTTTTAACAAGGAGCATGGGCTAAAAGCTGGCGATGAGCTTTTAAAGCGCCTGGCTCAAGTGATTGGCCAAGAAGTGGGCAGCCCCTGGCTGGTCAGGCCGGTTGCTGACCACTTTTACGCTTTGGTTCCCGATAACAAAGTAGATCAAGCCATTAGGAATATTCATGACGCCATTATCGGGGATGAAGCCTTCGGGGCTTCGATCAGGGCCGGGATCTACCCGCTGTCGGCCAATGACCAGCAGGTTTCTTTTGTCATGGACCGGGCCAGAATCGCGGCCAACAATGCCGTCGGCAACTACCGGAACTACTATTGCCGTTATGATCCGAAAATGGAAGCTGATCTGACTTTGGCAAACTACCTCCTCAGTCACATTGATGAAGCTGTGGCCAAGGGCTGGATCAAGGTCTACTACCAGCCAATCGTGGACACCTTCAGCTCCAAGATCAGTACTTATGAGGCGTTGGCCCGCTGGGTTGACCCTAATTACGGCTTTTTGAACCCGGGTGAATTCATTGAAGTCCTGGAGCGGGGGCACCTTATCCACAAGCTGGACCTGCATATTTTGGACCTGGTCTGCCAGGACTTGGCAGATGCCATGCAAAAAGACGAAAACTACCCAATGGTTTCAGTCAACCTGTCCCGTTATGACCTGGAGCTGCCCGACCTGCATGAAAAAATCAACGCCATTTTGAACCAGCATGGAGTAAAGAGCAATCAGATCAGAATTGAAATTACCGAGTCAGCCTTGCTCAGCAATACTGAGGCCGTCATCCGGGAACACATCAGCCGCTTCCACGAAGACGGCTACCAGGTCTGGCTGGACGACTTCGGCAGCGGCTTCTCATCTTTAAACAGTCTGCAGAACTTTGACTTTGACCTGCTCAAGATCGACATGGCCTTTCTTCGTCACGCCAATGAAAAAACGCCAACTATCTTGATGGACGTGATCGACATGGCCAAGCGGCTGGGCATTGAGACTCTGTCAGAAGGGGTGGAGACCAAGGACGAATACGACTTCCTCCATTCTATCGGTTGCGTTTTGGCCCAGGGCTTCTACTTCTCCCAGCCCCTGCCAAAAGACAAGATTGCGGCCAAAAGGAAGGAGCGGGGCCTGGAATTTGAAAGCCAGGCTGAGCACGACTTTTACCAAAAGATCGGCCAGGTCAATGTTTTGAATGCCTTGTATCCTTTCAGCGGGAGAAATAACCAAGAGCTGGTGGAAACCGTTCCGGTCATGGTTGTCCTGGATCGGAAAGGAAAACTTGAGCTCATTTATGCCAACAAGGCCTCCCAGAATTTGATCAAGTCTTTGCGCTTGGAGGGCGAAATTTTTGAGACCATCTATAAGAAGGAATTTTATGCCCTCTTGAGGCGTCTGGGCAGCCAAGCTGATGGCGAAATCGTTGAAGAGAATTTCCGGATTAAGAATTATTCTGGTCGCCTCCGCCTGCAGCTGGTAGCAGAGATGCCAGGCCAGCGGGCCTATGTGACCAGCACGAATATGGTTTGATTTTTCAGAGCATTTTTTCTGTTGAAAGCTTTTTTAATAAACGTTTTCGCTTATAATTAACTGTTGAGAAAAAGCTTAAAGGAAAAAGACCATGAATGAATTAGAAAAAATGCGCGCTGGCGGCTTCTACCAGTTGACCGCCCCGGAAGTTGAGTATTATCAAGAAGCCGGGATCATCTGGAACGATGAACTGAGGCAGGGAAACAACCTGGACCGGCCGGCCCAGCTCTTGCGCTTAAAGATGCACCTGGGAGCTTTGGGGGACCAGGCCGTCTTTGGAACCAGCTTCAGCTGCCTGAATGGGCCCAACATCTATATCGGCCACCACTTTTTTGCGGCCAGCGGTTTAACCATCGAAGATGCCGGCGAGGTCCACATTGGCGACTACGTGACTTTTGGCCCCAACTGCCTGTTAACGACAATTGCCCATCCCCGGTCAACCCACCAGCGCCGCCAGCGCCTGGCCCAGGCCAAGGGGGTTGAAATTGGCAATGACGTCTGCCTTGGAGCAAGGGTCACGGTTTTAGCCGGGGTCAAAATCGGCGACAACGTGATTGTGGAAGCCGGAGCCGTAGTGGCCCAGGATCTGCCAGCCAATGGGGTATTTGCCGGCATACCGGCCAGGAAAATCGCAGATTTGAGCAACGACTGTGAATAATAGTCAACATATGGTTTGACTTTATCATCCTGTTTTAAGTAAAATATCACTATCAGCTTATGTTGATTTGACAAAGTGAGGAGTTAACAATGAAAATAGCTTTGCAAATTTTAGCCTGCCTGGTGGCGGCAGAGTTCTTCTACATCATGTATTTGGAAACTTTTGCAACGACTTCCAAGAAAACCGCGGAAGTCTTTCAGATCAGCCAAGAGGAACTGCGCCGTCCGGCTTTGAACGTCCTTTTTAAGAACCAGGGGATTTACAACGGCTTGTTGGCAGTCTTGACCTTGATTGCTGCCTTTGCCTTGAGCAAGCTTGTCCTGCAGCTGCTCTTGGCTTACATGATCCTGGTAGCGGCCTACGGGGCCGTGACCAGTCAGCCGAAGATCCTTTTGATGCAAGGGGGACTGCCGATCTTCACCTTGATTGTCAGCTTCTTTGCTTAAGGGCGGGATGCAAGCTATAAGTCTTTTTTCAGAAAAAGCCTTGCGCTGAGTTCTTGTAGGAATATAATATTTTTAATAAAACGATTAAAATAACCAGTGCAGCTGTTGAATAGGTGGGAGAACGAAATGGTTGAATACAAAATCGATAAAACCGACCGACGCATTTTACAAATGTTGGAAAAGAACGCCCGCATTTCCGTCAAGGATATCGCGGAAGCCAATTTCATGTCTTCTCCGGCCGTAGCCAACCGCATCAGACGGATGGAAGCCAACGACCTTATCAAGCACTACTACGCTGACATCGACTACTCGTCCATGGGTTACGTGGTCAAGGCCTTCATCAATCTGGAAGTCAAGCCGGAAGACAAGAGCGAGTTCTATCCCTTCATCGAGAAGATCCCAAACGTCATCCAGTGCGACTGCGTGACGGGGGACTACTCCATGCTGATCCAGGCGGCCTACCGGCGGCCAGAAGAACTGGACCACTTAGTCAACGAGCTGCAGAAATTCGGCCGCACCAAGACCGAAATCGCCTTCTCAACTCCGATTGAGCACCGGCCAATCCCGGTCAGCGCGGAGAGCAACGAGGAAGAAGACAAGAAAGAAGATTGATTTTAAGCCTCCATCTGGCAAGATGGGGGCTTTTTTTAGACCTTTTTGCAAAGAAAAAGTTAAGCTGGCCAATTTACCGCTTACAATTATACCAATTTGAGAGTAAAGACTTGACCCGGGCCAAAAAAACAGCTATGATTCCTATTGCAAGCGCAAAAATACAAATTAGTCCAATCACTTAAATTGAACTAGACCAAAGGAGAAGACATATGTGCGGAATTGTCGGTGTAGTTGGCAAGCCAGCTAGAGAAGTTGTTTTGAACGGTTTGAAGAACTTGGAATACCGCGGCTACGACTCAGCCGGTATCTACCTCAATGATTTACAAGGGCATGAATACTTGACCAAGGCAGTCGGCCGGATCGCCAATCTGGAAGAGAAGCTGACGCCAGAAGAAGAAGGGACGACCGGGATCGGCCACACCCGCTGGGCAACCCACGGCCATCCGACAGTAGAAAACGCCCACCCGCATTACTCAGAAGACGGCCGCTTCTACCTGGTCCACAACGGCGTTATTGAAAACTACCTGGAACTGAAGGAAAAGTACCTGGAAGGCGTTCACTTCAAGTCTGAAACCGACACTGAAGTTATCGTGCAATTGGTAGCTAAGTTTGCCAAGGAAGACAATCTGGATGCTTTTACCGCCTTCAAGAAGGCTTTGAAGCTGGTCAAGGGTTCATACGCCTTCTTGCTGGTAGACAACACCAAGCCAGACCACATTTACATTGCTAAGAACAAGAGCCCGATGATGCTGGGCCTGGGCGATGGCTTCAACATTATCGCGTCAGACGCGATTTCCGTTCTGGACCAAACCAAGACCTTTATCGCCTTGAACGACGGCGACTGTGCTGACGTAACCAAGGACTCAATCGAAATCCAAGACTACGACGGCAACAAGGTTGAAAGAGAAGCCCACGTTTTGGACATCGACCCGAATGCCGCTTCTAAGGGCACTTACGAATTCTACATGCTCAAGGAAATTGATGAACAGCCAGCTGTAATGCGCCGTTTGTCAACTGACTACCTGGATGAAGCAGGCAAGCCAGTTGTTGACGAAAAGATCGTCGACGCTGTCAGCCAAGCTGACCGGATCTACATCTTCGCGGCTGGTACTTCCTACCATGCAGGTCTGGTTGGCCAGCAGATCTTTGAGAAGTTTACGGGCATCCCAACTGAAGTTGGCTATGCTTCAGAAGCTGGCTACCACTTCCCAATGATGTCCAAGCACCCATTCTTCATCTTCCTGACCCAATCTGGTGAAACTGCAGACTCCCGCGTGGTCTTGACTGAAGCCAACAAGCGGGGGATTCCAAGCTTGACCATGACCAACGTTGAAGGGTCAACCTTGTCAAGAGAAGCAACTTACACCATGCTTTTGAATGCTGGTCCGGAAATTGCCGTTGCTTCAACCAAGGCTTACACTGCCCAAGTTGCCCTGCAGGCAATTTTGGCCAAGGCTGTTGGTGAAAAGCTGGGCGACCAGGATGCCAAGGACTGGAACTTGAAGCAAGGCTTGAGCCTGGCTGCTGAAGGCATCCAGGAAATCGTTGACGGCAAGGAAAAGATCGAAGAACTGGCCAAGAAGTACCTGGTACCATCAAGAAACGCCTTCTACATCGGCCGGGGGATTGACCACGCCGTTGCCTTGGAAGGGGCCTTGAAGCTGAAGGAAGTTTCCTACATTCAAACTGAAGGCTTCGCCGCTGCTGAACTGAAGCACGGGACGATTTCCTTGATCGAAGACGGCACGCCAGTTATTGCCTTGATCAACGACCCGGTAACGGCTGACCTCACCCGGGGCAACATTCAGGAAGTAGCTTCCCGCGGGGCCAACGTGATCACTATTGTTGGCAAGCAATTTGCCAAGGAAGGCGACAACATCGTTTTGCCGGAAATCGACTACTACCTGTCAGCTTTGCTGTCAGTAGTGCCGACTCAGCTTTTGGCTTACTACGCTTCCAAGAACAAGGGCCTGGACGTTGACAAGCCACGTAACCTGGCTAAGAGCGTCACGGTTGAATAATTTTTAGTAACAGGCAAATAAGCAAAACAGACAGGCGCCCAGGCGTCTGTCTATTTTTATTGAAAAAAGCAAGTAATTATTATTCTTTAGCAAAAGTAATTTACTTTTGCTACAATAGTGGCGTGATTTTGACAGAGGAGGCAGAGCAATGATTGTGACCGACCGGCAGAAAAGGATTTTGCAGATTTTGCTGGAAAACGAAGACGGCATCAGTTTGGCGGAAGTGGAAAAAAGGCTGGCGACCAGCCGGCGGACCCTCTACCGGGAATTTGGCTTGCTGAGGCCGGAACTGGCTAAATCAGACTTGACCTTGACCAACAAGAAGGGCTATCTGCAGCTGACCGGACCGACTGAGGCGATTGCCGACCTGCGCGCTGAAGTGCAAGAAAGCCAGAGTCAAGGAGAGATGAAGGCTGAAGACCGGGGTAATGCTCTGGCCGCCATGCTTTTATTGAAAGACGAACCGGAAAAAATCATTGCCTTGGCTGGTCAATTGGGTGTTAGCGAAGCTACCGTTCAAACCGACTTGGACGCGGTAGATGGGTCCTTGGCCAAGTATCAAGTGCTGCTCAAGCGGACAAAGGGTCTGGGGGTCCAGATCAGCGGCAAGGAAAGCCAGCGGAGGAGAATTCTTAACAGTATTTTGCTCAGTGAAAGCAATGACTATGTCTTTTTTGCCTACCTCAATAAGCCGGGCCAGGAAAAGTCAGGCAATTTTTTCATCGATCTTTTACCCAAAAAGGACTTACAGAAATGTTGGCAGGCTGTCAAAGGTCTGCTGCCGTCTTTCAATTTTGAAACCGACTACCAGTTGATTGAAATGATCCTTCTGTTTACCATCAGCCTGGACCGCCAGCGGCAGGGCAAAAGCGTGGAAAACACGGCGGCTAAGCCAGATTCTTTGAAATACCAAAGCTATGTTTACCAAATTTTCGCCAAGCTGGATGATGAAGAAGTCACATTGACACAAAATGAAGTGGCCTTTTTGGCCAACCAGCTGCAAGCTTATGCTGACCAACGGGTGCCTTTTGCCAATGACGACCAGGAGGTCTTTGTCAATTTGCGGGTTGGCCAATTTATTCAAGATGTTTCTGACCAGGTACATTTTGACTTTAGCAAGAACCCGGCCTTTGCCCGCCGGCTGCAAAAACACATTTCCGGTTTGCTCCAGCATCAGGTCAAGCGGCTGCCTAACGTGCGGATTGAGACCTTAAGCCAGCTGACCATGCACTTTCCAAAGCTCTACGAAGCAATCACAGCTGCTTGGAAGCTGGACTTTTCAGAGGAACTAAATGTCGCGGAGCTGCAGCTGCTGCTTTTGTATTTTGCTAATGAATATGGCAACCGGCAACCACGCCGCAACCTGTCGGCTCTGGTGATTTGTGACAACGGCTTGGGAACGTCAGCCATCCTGGCGACCCGCCTGCAAAAAGAGCTTCCGGAAATCAAGCAGGTCAAGACCGCCCGGGCTTCTGGCCTGGCTCAATTAAAACTGGAAGACTATGACATCATCTTTTCTACTTTAGATTTGCCTGGCTTTCCCCGTGAGTACCACCTGGTCAGTCCCTTGCTTTTAGGCGGGGAACTGGACCGGGTTAAAAGCGAGGTGGCTGCCTACGTAGCCAAATATCCGGAAAAAAAC
>NZ_JBJEES010000101.1:0-1958 GCF_051873315.1 Lactobacillus sp. | reverse complement strand
GTTGGACCTTTTTTGTTAAGAAATTGAAACTATATTTCAACTAGCACCACGCGTGCTCCCCCTATATTTTTTAACCGCTTTCAGTATATTTCTGGCAGATTTATTTGTCAACCATATATTTAACATCTATTTTATGAAAAGAACAGTATAAAATAGCCATGGTCAGTTTTTCATTCTAATTATGTAATAGCTTTCCTTAATCCATCTTTTCTGTATCCTGCTTCACTAGCTATGCAAACAAAAAGAGTGAAACTTTCCAACGAAGTTTCACTCTTTTCATCAATACCGTTTGTTATTTTTCTTCATACCATTCAGTGTGGTAAACGCCCTCGCGGTCGTTTCTGTAGTAAGTGTGCGCACCGAAGTAGTCTCTTTGTGCCTGAATCATGTTGGCCGGCAGGCTTGGGTTGAAGATTGATTCCAGGTAGTTCAGAGCCGCGCTGAAGCTTGGAGTTGGCACGCCAGCTTCTGCTGCCAGCTTAACAACCGCTCTCAAGGCTGGCAGGTTCTTTTCCATCACGCCCGCAAAGTATGGGTCTTGGAAAAGGTTGTCCAGTTGCTTGCCGTCAGCGTAAGCATCTTCAATATGATACAAGGTCTTGGCGTGGATGATGCATCCCGCTTCCCAGTTCTGCGCGATCGCCGGGTAGTTCAATTCCCAGTCGTAAGCCTTAGCCGCCATGGTCAACTGCTGGAAGCCTTGAGCGTAAGCCACGATCTGTGCCAGGTACATTGCCTTGCCCAAGTTGTCGATCAAGTCGCTGGCAACTTCGCCCTTGTAAACGACTTCCTTGCCTTCACGGGTCGTTGCCTTGGACATGAACCGAGCCAAAACGGCTTCAGCTACCACCGTAATTGGAGCGCCCAGCTTGATGGCGTCTTCCAGCATCCAGTTGCCAGTCCCCTTGTAGGAAGCAACGTTCAAGATGTGGTCGATCACGTCGTCGTCAGTCAAGTCATCCTTTTGCCGCAAAACTTGTGAAGCAATTTCAATCAAGTAGGCGTTCAAGTCCCCCTTGTTCCATTCGGCAAAAATATCTGCCATTTCCTTGTTGGACTTGTGGGCTACCTTGCGCATGATGTCGTAGACTTCAGAGATTTCCTGCATGATCGCGTATTCCATCCCGTTGTGGACCATCTTGACGTAGTGGCCCGCCCCTTCTGGCCCAATGTAGGACACGCAGGCACGGCCGTCTTCAGTCTTGGCGGCCATCGCGGTTAGGATTGGCGCAGCTTCTTCATAAGCTTCCTTGTCCCCGCCTGGCATCAAGGCCGGGCCGTTCAAGGCACCTTCTTCACCGCCGGACACGCCCATGCCGATAAAGTGCAGGCCGTGCTTCTTTAATTCGTGGTAGCGGCGGTTGGTGTCGTGGAAGTTGGAGTTCCCGCCGTCAATAATGATGTCGCCCTTGTCCAAAAGCGGGATCAGCTTCTGAATGGTTTGGTCAACCGGGTCACCAGCCATGATCTGCACCAGAATCTTGCGGGGCTTTTCCAAAGAATCAACGAATTCTTCCCAAGTGTAGCAAGGCTTCAGCTTGTCGTCCTCGTACTTGGCCAAAGCATCGACTTCCGGCTTGTCGATGGAGAAGCCGGAGACTGAAAAGCCATGATTTCTAACATTGAGGGCTAAGTTCTTGCCCATGACCGATAAACCGATCACACCAAATTGTTGCATTTATTTACCTCCTAGTATGTCTGCCTCTTTTATTATACTTGCAAGCAAGAAAAAAGCGAAACCAAAAGGTTTCGCTTTCTTCTTTATTTATATTTCTCTTAGTGAGAAGCACCTGAAGTAGTGTCTGGTGCGTTTTCAGGAACTGAAGCACTTGAAGTTGCTTGAACTTGCAAAGCGTCAGCCTTGTCTTCTGAGTGGCCGGAAGCACCTGAAGCCGCGTCGATTTCCAAACCAAACTTTTCAGCAAAGTATGAGAATGGGTGCAGAGCTTCTGCGTGGT
>NZ_JBJEES010000100.1:0-7308 GCF_051873315.1 Lactobacillus sp. | reverse complement strand
CGCTGTGCTGGTAGTTGTCAGCCGGAGCGCCAGGGGAAACGGCAAGCAAGAGTTCCTTCCCATGCAGCTTGGTCCCGGTTGATCCGTAAGCCCAGCCGTATTCTAAAACCAGGTCTTCCCACTTCTTCAAAAGAGGCGGGCAGCTGTACCAGTACATCGGAAACTGCAGGACGATCCGGTCGCTGGCTTCCATGGCGGCCTGCTCGGCTTGGACGTCGATCTCCCAGTCAGGGTAGAGCCGGTAGAGGTCGCGGACTTCAAAGCCCGCCTCGCTGGCAGCGGCGGCCAGGGCCCGGTTGACCTTGGAAGCGGTCAGATCCGGGTGAAAAAGAAAAATCGTTGTCTTCATAAGTTTGCCTCCTGTCTCTTGTTCAGCTTAGTGCAAGCCGGAAGAAAAAAGCAAGTTTTTTGACCCGGAATGCTATTCTTCGAGGACATACTACCATTTTTAGAAAGCATTTTTCCATTGGCCACCCGCCAGTTATGCTTAAAATGTAAGATATTTGCCCGTGGCTGCAGTACTATTCCAAAGAAGAATAGCGATGTATAACTTTTATCGATTAGTTATAAGAGGCAGATGGAATTATACTAGAGAAAAAGATTGTGACGAAAATTGAATGAGAGGAGATTTCCGGAAATGAAAGAAATCAGCAATGGCTACTATGACGGCGAGCGCCCCCTGTTTGGAACCCGGGACGCGGTGATCAAGGACGTGACTTTTGGCACGGGCGAATCGCCTTTGAAGGAAGGCCGCAACCTGGACTTAGACGGGGTGCTGTTTACCTGGAAGTACCCTCTCTGGTACGACAAGCATGTCAAAGTAAAAGACACGATTTTTGAAACCATGGCCCGGTCAGGGATCTGGTATACCGACGACATTACGATCACCGACAGCAGCATCCAGGCGCCAAAGCAGCTGCGCCGCTGCGACGGGGTAACTTTGGATCACGTGCATTTTTCCAATGCGGAAGAAACCCTGTGGACTTGTAAAAATGTCCGTTTGACCAATCTGACGGTCAACGGGGACTACTTTGGCATGAACAGCGAGAACATCTACATTGACCACCTGGATTTGATCGGCAACTACTGTTTTGACGGGGCAAAGAACGTGGAAGTCCACAATTCCCGCCTGGTTTCTAAAGATGCCTTCTGGAACTGCGATAACGTGACGATTTATGATTCCAGAATCAGCGGGGAGTACCTGGCCTGGAACACCAAGAACATCACCTTGATCAACTGCACGATCGAAAGCGACCAGGGCCTGTGCTACATCGACGGGCTAAAGATGCGGGACTGCCGGACCCGGCGGACCGACCTGGCCTTTGAATACTGCCAGAATATCGATGCCGAAATCACCGGCGACATCATGAGCATCAAGAACCCGGTCAGCGGGAAGATCAAGGTCGGTCACGTAGACGACATCATCCTGGACGACCCGGAGATCGACTTTGACCAGGTTGAAATCGAGACGGCTGATTAAGCGATTTTTTAAAGAAAGGACAAGGTCTTCATGAAGACAGCAGTATTTGCGGAAAAAGGAAAAATGGCTTTGGTTGACGCGCCTAAGCCCAAGCTGGAAAAAGACGATGACGTCATCATCAGAGTAATCCGGGCCTGTGTCTGCGGGTCAGACTTGTGGAACTACCGCGACGTCGACCACGTCGGCGCTGACTCCGCCAACTCGGGCCACGAGGCCATTGGGATCGTGGTGGAAACTGGTTCAGCCATCACCACGGTCAAGCCGGGCGACTTCGTGATCGCGCCGTTCACCCACGGCTGCGGCCAGTGCCCAGCCTGCCGGGCGGGCTTTGACGGGGCCTGCCAGGGGCACACGGACAACTTCAGCGGCGAAAACCAGGCTGAATACATCCGTTTCCAGCACGGGCAATGGGCCCTGGTGAAAATTCCGGGCAAGCCGGAAGACTACAGCGAAGGGATGCTCAAGTCCTTCCTGACTTTGGCTGACGTCATGGCCACTGGCTACCACGCTGCCAGAGTCGCCGGCGTCAAGGAAGGCGACACGGTCGTCGTTATGGGCGACGGGGCAGTTGGCCAATGCGCGATTATTGCCGCCAAGATGCTGGGGGCTAAGCGGATCATTTCCACCAGCCGCCACCCGGACCGGGCCGCTTTGGCCAAGGAATTCGGGGCAACTGACAATGTGGCCGTCCGCGGCGATGAAGCGGTCAAGGCCATCATGGCTTTGACCGGGGGCTTCGGGGCTGACGCAGTTCTGGAATGCGTCGGCACTGAACAGTCAACGGCAACCGCCATGGCTGTCGGCCGTCCAGGCTCAACTGTCGGCCGGGTCGGTCTGCCACACGTGCCTGCTCAGGATATGACCAGTCCGTTTTACAGAAATATCAGCGTGGCTGGTGGTCCGGCTTCGGTAACGACTTATGACAAGGAGGTCCTTCTTGATGCCGTCCTCAAGGGTGAAATCAACCCGGGCAAGGTCTTTACCGGCAGTTTCAGCCTGGATGAAATTGACCAGGCTTACTCAGCCATGGACAAGCGCGAGGTCATCAAGTCCTACGTCATCGTTGATTAATTAGTGTATTTTGCTGTAATCGGGGAATGACAATGAAACGTACTTTGATAATAATAGGGTTTGTTTTGGCGGCCGGAGGCGTTTTTGCTTTTTACCCTGGCCAGCAGACCAGCTCTCTTTCACCAGAGTCTGCTCTAAAGGTTTCGCAGGTCAAGAAATCGTATTCTGCCGCCCAAAAGGCCAAAAAAGTAGTTCCGGTCACGGCGATGAAGGCGTCCAGCTCGAAAAAAGCGGCTGAGCCTTTAAAGAAGACTTATCCTGCCAAGCTGGTTTTTAAAAAGATGGGATACTAGCATATGAAAAAACACCAATTTGCATCAGTCATGACCGGGATTGTTTTGTTTCTGTTCCTGCCTCTGCCCTTGACCCTGCTTCTCAACCGCTATCTGGTGGACAGCCTGGCCAATCTTCTGGCGATCGACCTGGGGATCGCGGCTTATGTCTGGTGGCTGGCCATTGTTTTCCTGGCAACCCGGCCTAAGTGGCTGGAAAAGCGGCTGGGTCTGCCAGTCATGTATGCTTTGCATGGGATGCTGGGGATCGCGGCGCTTCTGGCGGTGACGGTCCACAAGCTGGATCTTTCCTCTTTCCATGCCATCATCCGGAACACGGGAAACTTTGCCTGGGGCTTAGAAATCGTGCTCATTCTCCTGGCCGTGGTCTTCCTGTCCGGCTGGCTGAGTAACCGGATCGTCTTTTTTGACAGCTTAAAGAAAAAGCTGCCCCACCAGTTGAGTCTCTGGCTGCACCGGCTGAATTTTGCCGTGATTGGCTTGATTTGGCTGCATGTCCAAGTGATTCCGCGGATCAGAAATCTGCCTTACTTTACACTGGTATTTAACCTGTACACACTGTTCTTCTTTTCCTTATACGCGTACCAGAAGTTCGTGGCAGATGGCGACCCGCGCCGGCAGGGGCAGCTGGCGGGCAGCAGAAGCTTGGCCCGCCGCGTTTTGGAAATAACCGTCAAGCTGGGAGAAGATGCCCCGAAATTGGAAGCGGATGGCTATTACTTCTTGTCCGTCAAGGCTCCGGGTTTTTCCAGAGAAAAGCATCCCTTCTCCGTTTTCAAAAGAGGAGACAAGCAAGTTTCCTTCTTGATCCATGAAGTCGGCGACTACACCCGGAAGCTGGCCGATCTGCCGGTTGGCAGCCAGGTAAATTTGGAAGGGCCGTATGGACTTTTTGACCAGATTTTAAGGGAGAATCCAGACCGGCCCCTGGTTGCTTATGCCTTGGGGACAGGGATAGCGCCCTTGATCGACCTGGCGGAAGAATATGCTGGCAAGCGGCCTGTTCACTTGATTTGGTCAAGGGGGCAGGAGGAAAATTACCTGGCTGACCGGTTCACTGGCCTGACCGAAAAGGGGGCTAAGTGGACCAGCAGGAGCACCGCTTTAAGGATGACCAGCTTAAGGAGATCCTGACGGCTGAAGAAATCAGCCGGGGTCTCTTCCTGGTGGTTGGCTCCGGGATGGTGCTCAAGCGGGTTGAAGACAAGCTTCGCCAGTTTGACGTTGAAAAGAACCGGATTTTTGACGAAAATATCGGTATGTGAAATAACAGCACCAATTACGGTGCTGTTATTTTTTGTGTAATTATTATAACTTAAATATTATACACACCGGTAATGCTTTTGCTGATAATTCTACTTAGAGTAGCGCAATTTATAGCTTTTTAAGTAGAAAAGCATAGAAAATTAATTGTTGGTCGTTCAGCTTCATTGTAAAATTAAAATAAACGATAAAGGGAGGGTCTTGTGATGAGCAATTGCGCGGAACTTTTTGCCCAGGAAATTCCATTTCTTGAAGAGCTGAACGCCGGCCGGCTGGAGAGCTTTTTTAAGGGCGGCGGGCAGATTGTAGATTCAGAAATGCTGGACAATTTTGAGTTGCAGGATTTTGATCTGCCGTCTTTGCGCCAATACCAGGCCCTGCTGGAAGCCAGGGGAAGCCGGAGCTATGTGGCCTTGGATGACGAGAGCTTTTTGAAATCGATCGGCCTCATCAAGGAAGACCGGTCATCCAGCCAGCGGGTGTGGAAGTACACCAAGGCGGCACTTTTGCTGTTTGGCAAGTACGACTCGATCCGCTACGTTTTCCCTAGCTTTTTCATTGATTTCATCAGCAATCCCGACCAGCCCGATCTAGGCAGAATCTATACTTCTTCAGAAAATGGCTGCCCGGAAAATCTGTTTTCCTTCTACATGCAAGTCCGGCAGCGGTTTAACCGCGATATCCAGGATTCGCCGAACCGGGAGGAGGAAGATCTGGTTTTACATGAGGCCTTGGTCAATTTCCTGGTTCACGCGGATTACTCTTCCCACTTGTCCAGCAAGATCACGATGAAGGGGACGGCGATTGACTTCTTCAACCCGGGAGGGATGCAGATTTCCACCAGCGATTTCATTAAAGGTGGCAAGTCCCTGCCCCGCAACCCCTTGATTTTTTCAGCCTGCATGCGGGCAAGGCTGGGTGAAAGATCGGGCAATGGCGGCCAGCGGATCTACCAGACCATGGCCAAGCTCCAGGCGACTCAGCCGAAGTTGCTTACTGACAAGGACAGTACGGAATTGATCATTGATTTTAAGAGGGAAAACGAATAGCAGCATCGCGGGGATGCTGCTATTTTTTGCGAAAAAAGTTGTATACAGTTGTAGCTAGTTGTAGTCAGTTGTATAAGAAATCAAAAGTTGTAGTCAGTTGTATACAGTTGTAAAAACTTGTATAATAAGAATTAACACAAAGACAAACATTAAAAGGAGGGCAGACATGTATTTAGGTAAAAACCCGTTTAGTATCTCTTTTGGACGAAAACCAGTAGAATATATTACCCGTTTAAGTGACAGCAACAGAGTAATTACAACGTTTACTCAACCACCTGTAACTGATCAAGTATATATTTTGATGGGTATCAGAGGTAGCGGCAAGACGGTTCTTTTGACGGACATCTGTGAGCGGATCGGTCGAATGAAAAATTGGCTGGTAATCAAGATTAGTCCTCTAGATGATATTCTGGAAGCTTTGTACAGCGACTTGCAAAACAGCCGTTATTTCAATCCTAACAATTACGAAGCAAGTTATGGCCTTTCATTATTCGGCGCAAGTGTTACGGTTAACCACCAGCGGCCGGAGCTTAATCTGGTAGATGCCATTGACAAGACTTTGGCGGCCTTCCAAAAGCAGGGGATTAAAGTGTTAGTAGCAATCGATGAAGCAACCAACACCCCGCAGATGCAAAGATTTGCCAGTGCTTTCCAACTTTTCATCAGTAATAATCGTCCTTTGTACTTTTTGGCAACTGGCTTATATGATGAAATCATGTCCTTGCAAGATGTTAAAAATCTGACTTTCCTTTACCGGTCGCCAAAGATTGTGTTGGCGCCTTTGAACCAGATGGCGGTAGCCAATGCGTATTCCAGCATCTTCAAGCTTGATCAAGAGCAGAGTATAAAAATGGCCAAGTTGACCCGGGGCTATCCTTTTGCTTTTCAGACTCTAGGTTATGTTTGCTGGGAGCAGGGAAATTGTGAGATTGGCGAAGATACTCTGCAAGAATACGATCAGCTCTTAGCTGATGCTTCATACGCCAAGTTATGGAGTGAGCTGTCTGAATTGGATCAGCGTGTTTTGAGCGTGATTGCTGAAAACGAAGGCGGAAAGGTGAAGGAATTCCGTGAACGGCTGGAAATGAATCCTAACCTGTTCAATCAATACCGGCGCCGACTCAAGAACCAGGGCTTGATCGATACCCGCCGATATGGAACCATCTCCTTTGCCCTGCCTAGATTCGCGGAGTTTGTTCGCTTTGAAACTTATTAATCAAACGAAAATCGCAGCACCATTATCGGTACTGCGATTTTTTATCTCGATAATTTTAACCTAACTAATCGTTCTTGCGTTTTTTGCCAGTGAATGCAAAAAGAAGAGTACTAAGCAAAGTCAGAATCATTGCTGCAAGATTGTAGTTAGACTTCTTTTCACCAGTTTGTGGCAAAGTAGTTTCATTACTCTTGCTAGTAGTGACATGTTTATGTTTACTTGGCGTACCACCATGACTAAGCTGCCGGGTAGCAGGCACGTTAGGAGTAGCCGGCTTCGAAGGCACCGTTGGAGTAGTAGGCTCGTTAGGTGTAGTTGGCTTTGAAGGCACCGTTGGAGTGGTAGGCTCGTTAGGTGTGGTTGGCTTCGAAGGCACCGTTGGAGTGGTAGGTTCGTTAGGTGTGGTTGGCTTCGAAGGTACCGTTGGAGTGGTAGGCTCATTCGGTACTACCGGCGTAGTCGGTACATCTGGCGTAGTTGGTGTAGTCGGCACATCCGGTTGAGTAGGTGTAGTCGGTACGTCTGGTGTAGTTGGCGTAGTAGGCACGTCTGGAGTAGTTGGAGTGGTTGGCACATCCGGCGTGGTAGGTGTGGTCGGAACGTCCGGCTTAGTCGGCGTAGTGGGTACATCTGGAGTAGTTGGTGTAGTCGGCTTATCTGGCGTAGTTGGAGTGGTCGGCACATCCGGCGTAGTAGGTGTAGTAGGCACGTCTGGTGTAGTCGGCGTAGTAGGCACATCCGGTTGAGTAGGTGTAGTCGGTACGTCTGGTGTAGTTGGCGTAGTTGGTACGTCCGGCGTGGTTGGCGTAGTAGGCACGTCTGGAGTAGTTGGTGTAGTCGGCTTATCTGGCGTAGTTGGTACTGCTGTGTAAGGAATGACAACTTGCAAGATAGCACCATCGGTGGTGGTGTCTGCTTCCTTAAGGAGTGCCTCAG
>NZ_JBJEES010000099.1:0-7402 GCF_051873315.1 Lactobacillus sp. | reverse complement strand
ACAGCTATGTCATTGGCAAGTTGATCCAGGAATACAGGAAGGTCAGGCCTGAGGTCAAGATCTTCTTGGAAAATTACGACCACCGGACTATGGTCGCCCGCTTAAAGCAGGGCTTTTGCGACGTAATCTTGACCAGACCCGAATCAATCGACTCCGGCGTCACCCTTACTTACGACAAGCTGCTAGAAGGCCGCTTTTACGCCGTCTGCAGCAAGAGCTACGGCTATATTGGCAATTCACCTGTTACTTTGAAGGACTTGTCCAAAGAGCGCTTGATCTTCCTTGACAACAGCTGGTGCCTGCCCAAGCAGAATTCCCTGCAGAATGCTTTAAGCCGGGAGCTGGCCAGCCTGGACTATGCCGTGGCAAACAACATGGCTGACTACACCCAGATGATTTCCGCCGGCCTGGGCATCGGCATCTGCGCCGACTTTGTCGTTGACCCCAGCGACGACCAGCTGGAGCTTTTCCCCTTGGAAAAAGAAGTTACTGACGAAATCGGCTTGGTCACTTTAAAGGACCGGAAATCACCGGCCGCCGACTTTATCGCCTGGGTCAAAGAGCGAGGGCTGCCGGCCACCCACCCTGTCGCAAAGTAAGGAGCTGGAAAGAAAACAATGAACACAGAACACTTGGCAATTTTTATCAACCTGGCTGAAACCTTGAGCTTCTCCGGGACAGCCATGAACATGGGGGTCTCCCAGTCGGCAGTCTCCCAAACTATTTCTTCGATGGAGCGCTATATCGGGGCCGACCTTTTCTACCGGACCAGAAAGAAGGTCTCCTTGACCCCGGTCGGCAAGGCCTTTTATGAAGACATCCGCCCTGTTCACCACAATTACGTGGAGGCTTTAAGACAGCTGGAAAGCTTAAATGCGCAATTTAAGGACAAGATCACGGTTGGCATCAGCAACTCCCCTTACGAGATCTTTGCCCTGGCCAAAAGCATCGGGGCCTACCAGGCTGCTAACCCAAAGGTCCAGTTTGAAATCGAAAGCCACAATTACCGGGACCTGGTTGGCCTTTTAAACGAAGGCGCCTTGGACATCATTTTCTTAAACCAGGACTCCTTGGGTTCTGGCGCCAAGATCAAGTTCAAGCCGCTTTTGACTGGCAAGTACTGCGCTGTTTTCCAAAAAGACTATGATTTTGCTACTCGCGGGTCGGTCAAGCACAGTGACTTGAACAGCCAAAGAGTTATTTTCTTAAATGACAATATTTGCACCCCTGGCCAGTATTCTTTGCAAAAAATCCTCTGGCAGGAGCTTCCCCACCTCAAGGTAACTTCCGCCAACTCCATCAATGCCGCCATGCTCAGCATCCGGGCGGGTCTAGGCATCGGCATCCTGCCCAACTTCCTTTTGCCTGAGCAGATCAAGGACTTAACAGTCGTTCCTCTTTCCGGCAAAAATGAAATCAGCTACGGTACGGCCATTAAAGAACACACCATGTCCGCCGCCAGCCAGGACTTCTTTGACTGGCTGGAAACAGACAAATTGCCGGCTATGCACGAACTGGCTTAAATTAAAAGGCTAGAAGCATTTCCGCTTCTAGCCTTTTTGCATGCTATTTTAAATTTTCCTTGGCGGTCAAGGCCAGATCCCAGGCCAGCCAGTCGCCCGTATTGTCTGAGCCCAGCCACTTGTCCAGTCTTACCAGACTGACCCCGGTCAATTTCACCCAGGCCGCCTTGGTCAAGCCTTTAGCCGCCAGACTGCCGGGCGCTACTTTCTTTAAAAAGGCCAGGTCAGCCGGGTCATAGAGGGCGCTGGCCCGCAGATTGTAGGCCCGCTCTTTAACCCCCATGAAGACCAGGCTGTGAGCCAGGGCTGCCAATGGCAGACCGGTCTGCTCGCTCCATTCTTCCAAGCTGAGGCAGTGGTCAAGGGGAGTCGGCGCCAGAGGGAAAAAGTAATTTTTCTTCCAAATTAAAGCCTGCCTTGGCACTTCCTGGCCCCGGTCAGCAAATTCCTCCTGCAGGAGCTTGATGTCCTCGTCATACTGGCGGATCAGCTTGGTCTGGTAGGCCTTCAGCTTGATCAAGGTTGGCATCTCTTTTCTGGGAACTGCCGCGTTTTCGGCCGCCGTGTCGGTCAAGAGGGCCCCAAAAACGATCTGCCAGCGGCTTCTCCGCTTCTCGTCCAAAATCTGCTTTAGTTCATCCCCGCCCAGCTGGGCCAAGTCCGTCATTGCCGTCCCTCTTTTCTTAAGCCAGGGCTTCCTTCAGCGGCTTAAAGCGCTTGTCGCCCGTGGAAAAATCTCTGACCAGCCACTGGAAGTCGCCTTCATACTTGCAATACAAGAAGCAGCAAGCCAGGTAGTCCCCTTGCTCTTCAGTTGCCCGGTCAAAAACTTCCGTGTCCGCGTAATTTTCCAAGACCAATTGGTCTTCATGCTCGTCCCGGTAATAAGCCCTGCTGGTCGCCGCCGTCTTTCCCAGGCTCTTTAAATCGCCCAAATTGACCAGAGCCAAAACTTGCTCATAGTCCTGGTAGTTTTCCTCCAGAATCCGGCCGGCAATTTCCAAGTCCCCGTCATGGTCCAAGACCAGGCTGGAAACGGTATTGTCTTTTTCTTGTACGGCAATCATGCTTTGCGTGTCGGTCATCTTATTCTTCTTTCTAAAAAATTACTTGAAAAAGCGGTCGAAGAAACCCCGCGGCTTCTTTTCCTCGCTCTTGGCGGCTTCAGCTGCCTCCTTGGCCTGGGCCAGTTCATCTTGCAATTTCTGGATCTGGTCGGCCTGCTCCTTCTTCTCAGCTTCCGCCTGCTGCTGCTTTTCAGCCTGGGCTTCTTTTTCCGCCAAAAGCTGGGCATTTTGCTCGGTGACCTTCATCATCCGGTCCATCATTTCCGCGTTCTTCTTGAGGTATGGAGCGATATTTTCCCCCATTCTCTGCCCCTGGACTTCCGCGGCAGCTCTGGCCTTTTCCATTTCAAAGCGCTCAGCCGCGATCCCGGTCTCCTTCTCATAGCGCTCGACCAGCAAGTGGTTTCCTTGCCACAGATCCATATTGGCCATCTTCACCGTCAGCCCCTGGCTGTCAAAAGTCTTGCAGATCTCGGCTGAAGCCGGCAGGTAGGCGAAGTAGCGGTTGATGTCAGCCCCCTTGTTTGGGAAGACCCGGGCCGGAATCATGCATTCCGGATTGTCCCGGGTAAAGGTGATTTCCCGCAAAGTTGCCTCATCGTGCAAAAGAATGCTCCAGTTCCGCCGGCCGAGGTCTTCAACGATATTGTAGTTCTTCATGTTGAAGTAGTGCTTGGTTTCCGTGTTGACTAGGCCGTATTCCTCAACCAGCTGCCAGAAGGCGTGCTTGACTGGGTAGAGGAAGTCCCGCTTGAGCTGCAAGTAGTCCTCGTCGTCCATCTCATCCAGCCAGCGGTCGATCTGCCGGGTCAGGTAAAGAAAGAGGGTGTTGTTCAGCCAGTGACCATGGTTGTCGGTATTGCCATCCAGATATTCAAAAAAGTGAATATCCGCGTCCGTCTTCTTGCGGAACTGGTTGCCCTGGCTGATCACGTAACCCCGCCGGCCAACTTCAGTCAAAAGCTCGATGTCCTTGCCCTTGCTGTTCATGCTGAAAATGGCTACCGGTTCCACCGCCAGTTTCTCGCCATGCCGGTTGCTCCGCTTTTTCAAAAAGCTCTGGGCCGCGCTGGAAGAAAAGAGGGACACTTCCGGGTCATCGATGCAGATCGGAGTGATGACCTGGTCTTCATCCATGTAGTGGTCGGTAAAGTTCCAAATATTCTTGTTGATGACCTTAGGGTTGGAGCTGTAGGCGCTGACCCGGTCCTGCTTGCTCAAGCTCTTTCCGGCCAGCAGCTTCTTTCTGACGGCTGCCGTCATCCCGAAGAGCTTGTCTTCTGAACTGGCCTGGACGATTTCCTTGGTGTTGCCGATGGTCAAGTTGGAGGCAATCTTAAGCAGGGTCGACTTGCCGGTTTCCCCCTGCCCGACCAGGCCGGCCACGATCGGGACATCTTCCACGATCCCGTTTCGCTCATCGATCGCCTGGCGGATCTTCCAGATGCTGCCACTTTCCAGGACATACATCAAGAAGGAGAAGGCGGCCTGGGATTCATTGTCCTGCTTGCGGTCCCGGTAGAAGCGGATAATGTCAAAAATCGCTGACACGTCCTGCCGGGTCGGCTTCTGGACGGCCACTGGCTCTTCTTGGTAGGAGTCAATTGCCGGCTTCTCCAAAATCGTCCCGGTTACCGGGTCTTGCAGGTAAAGCGGGCGCGGGTAGTGGGCCTTCTCATCTGGCAAAACAATGGCTTCGCCATTTTCGTTGCCCTCGCCAAAGACAATCTGGCTGAGGCGCTTGCTTAATTCCTCGTCAGCCAGGATCTTTTCGCCAGTCAAATCCTGCTTGTCAATCCCGCTCTTAAAGCGCAGAAGCTTGGCCGTCTTCTTAAAGGACACGCCTGCCTGGCTTTGGGCCAATTGCCCCAGCCGGGTTGCTTCTTTAAAGTCCTTTAAAGGCGCTGTCGCCATTTTGTCTGCCAAGCCGCTGACTTCCAGCAGGTACTGGGACCGCTTGTCTTCTTCTTGGTCCAGATAGCCCTGGTAGATCTCCCTGTTTAAAATATCACTGGCCTTGGCCATCAGCTCTTTGACCAGCTGCTGGACCATGGCCCAGTCGTCCCCGGTCTTTTCCCCGCTGCTTAAGGCATAAGTTGCCCCCTGCCCCCAGTAGAAACGGTACTTGTCTTTCCCAGTCAGCAAGAAAAAGCTGCTCTCTTTCTCTGGTAAAAATTTAACAGCCAACTTGCCGGCAGCCAGTTTTTCCTTTAAGTCTGGACAGTCGCCGGCTAAAAGCGGAAAGAGACGGGACAGTTCGCTTGCCGCGGCGAGTTCGGGAACTTCCTCATCCCCAAAAAGCAGGCAAAGGTCTGCCTGCTCAAATAACCCGGTAACTTCCCGGTCCAGCAGGGTCCAGTCAGGAGCAGCCAGGGCGGCCGTCAAAGTCCCGTATTCCTCTCCTGCTTCCTTGATGTCTTCCAGCAAGCCGTGCTGGATCAGTAACTTTCGCTGAGTATCAATAATCCTTGCCATCTGTCTTATTTCCCATTCATGACTTTTTGCCTGCCATATTGCAGACCTTTAACAAGATTATAGCACTATCCGGCCCGTTTTCGGCAGCGTTTACCCGCTTTGCTGGCAAGAATCTGCGGATTTTTGCCAAAAGAAAGCCGGGCGGGAAAAAATAGTTTATCATGAAAAGAGAAAATAGTTGAAAAGAGGAAAAATAATGACCATCTCCCAATACTTTATCCTGGGCTGGATTGGCTGCGGGATCTTCATTCTCTTTGCCTTGATCTGGCTCTTTGGCCTCATCACCAGCCAGCCGCGCCTGCGCTTTGTCTGCGACTTCTTCATGGTCGGCGCCTTGTTCATCATGCTGATCGGCTTTGGCGCCCGGCACAAGCAAATCGTAATCCAGGAGAAAAGGCAGGCAGCCATCGCCCTTAAGCAAAAGAATTACCAGCAAACCGGGGAAAAGTTCCGGCAAAACAGCACTGGTATCGCCAAAAGCATTGATGAAGCTGCCTCCAGCGTAACTACTGCCTGGCAGGATGCCTTAAAGGCAAATCAGCAAAAGAAAAAGGGCAAGAGCAAGAAAAGTCCTGTCTCCCCGTCTAAAGCCGTCAGCCAGGCCTTTAAGGACGAAAAGAGCAAGCTGGCAAAGAGCAAGAAAAAACTGCTCAAGCAGGCCGACCTTCTGGCCTTGCTCAAGCAGTATCAGTATAAAAATGCCAAAGTCAAATATGCCAGCTACCAAGCTGTCCAAAAGACTGAACTGGCCTACTACAACGCCGTCGTCAGCATCAACGGCTTAACCCTGGCCCAATACAAAAAGCAGGTCAGCCGCGCCAAAGACAAGTATGACCAGGCCGCTAGTGAATTAAGCACGCGTTAAATCATGTCCTTGGCAAAATTCCACGATAAAAGTGGCCATCTTCTGGGCCACCTTCGGCTCTTGGGCCAAGTTTCGGCTGGCCAGGCTGATGGTATACGATGTATCTTCCGTCACTGGAACGGTGACCGCACCAGCCGCCTCATGATACTTGGACTTAGGCAAAAGGGCCACCCCTTCGCCAATGGTTACCAAGTCAACCAAGGTCCGCACGTCATCAGTTACGCTGCTGATTTGGGGATGAATGTCGTTTTTGGCAAAAACATCAGCGATAATCCCTGCTAAGGCGTGTTCTTCCCCAAAAGCCAGGTAGGGATAGTTCTCAATCTGCTTCAAGCTGACTGACTTCTGCTTGGCCAATTCATGGCCAGCCGGTAAAAGCAGCTCTAGCTTTCTGTGCATCATTGGCACTAAGTCAAAGCCGGCGATCTTTTCTCCTGGCCGGGTGGTAACAATTGCCAAGTCCAATTCCCCGCTTTGCAGCATGTCCAAAAGCTTACCGGTCACGTCTCGCTTCAAGTTGAAATCGACCCGGTATTCCGGATTGACCTGCCGGTATTCCTTGATCACATCTGTAATGAACTGGTGGGCAACGATTTCGGCGACCCCGATTGACAGCTTGCCGCTTTCGCCCAAAGCCATCTCGGCTAATTGCCGCCGGCCTTCCTTGATCTGCTGGACTCCGGCTTCACTGTACTCTTTGAAGACCTTGCCGTAGACGGTCAAGCGGATGTTGCGGCCTTCTCTTTCAAAAAGAGGGACGCCCAGTTCCTCTTCCAGTTTCTTGACCGCGTAGCTCAAGGTTGGCTGTGAGATCCCCAGTTTTTCCGCCGCCTGGGCCATATACTGGGTCTCAGCCAGCTCGTTGAAGTATTCCAAGTGTTGAAAGTTCATGTCTTTTTCCTCATCAATAAGTCTCAGCTCCTATTTTTGCGAAAATTTTAGTTTTTAGCAAGTTTTTAGCATTTTTTAAATGGATTTTTAGCAATTTTTGAACTTTTTCGCAAAAATTTCCTGCTAAAAACCGTCAACATAAGTTCGGAAATATATGATTTATAATTCCTATACCGCTTTCATTCCTCTTTCTTGAACGGAAAAGTCGCATTTAGCCAAAAAATCAGCGGTAATTATTTGAATTTCGCCGAATATTATGTCAAAATTGAGTAAGCATGATTGGCGTTGACTAATAGGAAAAAGGCGCTATAATAATCGTATTGTAAAATTAATTTTGTAAATTCATTCACTTAAAAGAGAGCATTAAGATGAAACAAGACGTACTTTACCAAATCTTGACAACTGCTGAAGACTGCCAGACGGTCAGCGATATCGCTAAGAAGCTTTTCCTTAGCCAGCCATACGTGAGCCAGGTTCTGAGCAAGGCAGAAAAGAAATACAATGTCGTTCTGCTGGAAAGAAGAACCCTGCCAATCGAACTGACCGAAGCCGGCCGGACCCTTTGCGACGGCTTGGCCAAG
>NZ_JBJEES010000098.1:0-2005 GCF_051873315.1 Lactobacillus sp. | reverse complement strand
TTGGCCTGGCTATGGGCCGCCAGTCCCGTCAATTGCGGGAGGCAGTCGGGATCAAGCTGGGGATCGGCTATGCCAATTCCAAGCGTTTTTACCAGCGCCTGCGGACTTTTGGCATCAGCTTAGCTGAACTCAAGCAGGCAGTAGAGGAGGCGGAAAATGACCAACAGAATTCCAATCGCTAGTCCGGTAAGGACGGCGGCCATCGTCAACCGTTACTTTGTGCACGCCAAGAAGAACCTGGGCCAGAACTTCCTGGTTGACCTGGATGCTGTCCAGGGGATCGTTAGGGCCGCTGGGATTGAGCCCGGCGACCAGGTAGTAGAAGTCGGCCCGGGGATCGGCTCTTTGACTGAACAGCTGCTTTTAGCCGGGGGCAAGGTGGCGGCTTATGAAGTCGACCAGAGCCTGCCGGAAATCCTGGCTAACGAACTGCCGGAAAAGGTGGACGGCGAAGACCTGGACCAGCGCTTCAAGCTGATCATGAAGGATGTTTTGAAGGCAGACTTTGCAAATGATCTGGCGGGATTTTTTGACTTAAGCAAGCCCGTCAAAGTCGTGGCCAACCTGCCTTACTACATCACCACGCCGATTATTTTCAACCTGCTGGAATCCAGCCTGGACTTCACCAGCCTGACCTTGATGATGCAAAAAGAAGTCGCTGAGCGCCTGGCTGCCCAGCCGGGCTCTAAGGCCTATGGCCCCTTGTCCATTGCCGTGCAGACTCAAATGAGCGTGGACCTGGCCTTGGAAGTAGGGCATGCTTCCTTCATGCCCCAGCCAAAGGTTGACTCAGCTGTGGTTGTTTTAACGCCGCTGGAAAATCCGGCAGACGTTGGCGACCGCAAGCAGTTCAACCGGGTGGTTAAGCTCTGTTTTGCCCAGCGGCGCAAGACCCTGGCCAACAACTTGAAGGCTTTGGTTCCGGACAAGGAAGACCGGGAAAAGCTGCTGGCTGACCTGGATCTGGACCCGCGGCAGCGGCCGGAACAACTGGCCATCGGCGACTTCATCAGAATCAGCCAGGCGGTAGCGGAACTGAATAAATAATTCAATCTTGATTTGAATAGGAAATTATGTTACAATATTCTGATAAAGGAGTGTCATAATTGCCAATCAATATTCAAGACATTAAGCAGAAGTTAGATGCCCACCTAGGCGAAGAGCTGACAATCGTTGCCCAAGCGGGCCGCAAGAAGGTAACCAGACGCCGCGGCGTTTTGAAGAACACGTTTCCTGCCGTGTTCGTAGTGGCTCTGGACCAGGACAGTAATAATTTTGAACACGCATCATACAGCTACACTGATGTTTTGACCAAGAACATCCTGCTGGAATTTGATGACGAAAGCGATGCAGAGTAAAAATACGAATTTTTGCACTAACATTTCTTGAAAATGTTAGTGATTTTTTTTGCCCTTTAGAGTATATTAGTATAAGTACAAAAACAGACATTAGGAAGGAAAGAGAATGAAACGTTCTGAAAGATTAGTAGACATGACCAAGTTTTTGATGGAGCGCCCGCATACCTTGATTGCTCTGCCTTTTTTTGCCAAGCGCTACGGGGCAGCGAAGTCATCGATCTCTGAAGACCTGGCCATTCTGAAGCACACCCTGGCCAGCAACGAGGATGGGATCCTGGAGACCGTTGCCGGGGCAGCCGGCGGGGTCCGCTATATCCCTTTTTTGGGCCAGAAGCCGGCTGAGAAGTACCTCAAGGACCTGGCAGGCCGCATCCAGGACTCCAGCCGGATTCTGCCGGGTGGCTTTGTCTACCTGTCAGACATTTTGGGCGGGCCATATGATTTGGAGATGATCGGCAAGCTGATCGCCACCCGCTATGCTTACGCTAATATCGAAGCTGTCATGACGGTGGAAACCAAGGGGATTTCTTTGGCCAACGCCGTGGCCAGCTACTTGAACGTCCCAGCGGTAACCGCCCGCAAGCGGTCCAAGGTGACGGAAGGGGCTACTTTGTCCGTTAACTACATGTCCTCATCAACTTCCCGGG
>NZ_JBJEES010000097.1:0-7575 GCF_051873315.1 Lactobacillus sp. | reverse complement strand
TCCCCTGGGAGGTTGCCGGAGAAGCCGCGATCCACCGCCGGGTAGGTTAACTCGCCATGGTAGCCCTTAACCCGTTTACCAAAGTACAGATGGCTTAATGTGCCGCCCTTAACAACTGAAAATAGATAAGAAATAGATTGGTTGTGCAGGTGAAAGACCTGCTCTTTTGCATCATATTCAATCAGTTCTGACATTTTTTCTCCTTCTTGCTGCCACTTATTTGATTTTCATGATCGGATCACCGGCTTTGACTGTCTTGCCATATTCTTCAGTAACTGCCAGCTTTTCAAAGTCTTTTGAGTTTAAGACGGTGACCAGCACAGTATCATCTAAGCCGTGCTGTTTGATGGTTGGGTCCCAGAATTCAATAAGTTCTTGGCCTTTCTGGACCTTTTGCCCTTGGACAACATACTGTACAAAGCCAGTGCCGTTCAGCTTGGCCGTGTCAATCCCAATATGGATCAAGATCGTCAAACCATCAGCGCTCTTAAGACCGATCGCGTGCCGAGTTGCGAAGCTGGCCGCAACTTCCCCGTCAAACGGAGCGTAAACTCGGCCGTCATTAGGTTTGATAGCAAAGCAACGGCCCATCTTGCCACTGGCAAAGTTTGGATCACTGCTGTCTTTAAGTGGTAATAATTCACCTGCTACTGGCGTTGTCAAATATTGCTTTACATCTTTGGCTGAATCTGTTTTAGTTTCCGCACCATCATTTTCAAACTGCTTACCCCAAGTTTTCTCTAATTCAGCAACGATTTCCGCATGCTTTTGATCTGACAAAATCACCTTTTTGGCAAACATCAGCATGCTTAAGGCCAGGAAAATCGCAGGCAAAAGCAGCATGGCAATCTTGAATTTGACCTGGTTAGCTGCTGTAATAATTACCGCAAAATAAAAAATACTGGAATCGACTGATTCCAGTATTTTTATTGCTGTCAAACTTCTTAATCTACAAACTTAACAGCCGTCCCGTAAGCTACGACTGACTGCATATCACCAGCGATTGAACTTGAGTCAAAGCGCATCATGACCACGGCATCAGCACCAACATTCTTTGCTTCTTCTCTGAGCCGGTCCAGGGCCACTTCTCTTGAAGTCGTCAGCATCTTGGTGTAGGCCTTGATTTCCCCGCCGATCATGCTTTTAAGGCCAGCCCCAAAGTCAGAGGCAAAGTTCTTTGACTGAGTGGTTACGCCAAACACTTCACCGATCACTTCGTACTTGCGGCCAGGGATGGATTCCGTCGTTACAACCAACATTTTGTTTTCCATTTCAATTACCTCGTTTTCTTTAAACGTTTCCTAGATTGTAGCACAAATAGAAGGCTTTTGAAGGATTTTTTCTATACTTTTGTAACATTATAAAGCAATGAAAAAAGCTGCCCTAAGGCAGCTTTTTGCTAATCTATTGCTAATTAAGCATTAGCGTTTTGCTTAGCTTCTTCTTGTTCCTTCTTGTAAGTCTTAAGGTCAAAGCGCTTCATGAATGGATACCAAATTACGAAGGCTACGAGCGCGCAGACGATCGCTACAACAGCACCTCTCCATGACAAGGTAGCCAGGTAACCACCAAGGCCGATTGGAGTTGGCCATGGTTGTTGCACCTTGATGTCAGGCATGAAACCGATTGCGTGGAAGATGTAAGCAACGATGGCAGTAGCCATTGGCGCGCCGATGAATGGGACAAACAAGTTAACGTTGTAAACTACTGGCAAACCGAACAGGAATGGTTCGTTGATGTTGAACAATGCTGGAACAGCTTCAACCTTACCGATTTCCCGCAGCTGGGTTGACTTAGCGCGGCCAGCCATCCACCATGCGATCAGCAGGGTTGAACCTGAACCACCGAGGATGATGAAGGCGTTCATTGGGTCACCAGCAAAGAAGTTGTGAGCACCCTTAACGTTGGCAGCCAGGTTGGCCAAAGCGATTGGAGTGTAGAATGAATTCATGATGTTGGCACCGTGGATACCGAACCACCACAGGAAGTGGATGAAGAAGACGATAATCAAGAACCCCCACCAAGTACCGGCAATGTTGCCGACAAATGAGAATGGCACGTACATAACCTTGAAGATGTCAGTGCCCATCAGAACAAGGATCAAGTTAATAGTAGCAACTACAAATGCAACGCAGAAGCCAGGAATCAATGAACTGAATGAGTTGGAAACACCAGCTGGAACGACATCTGGCATCTTGATTTGCCAGTTGTGCTTAACCGTAAAGCGGTAGATCTGTACAGTCAGCCAGCCGATCACGATCGCCGTGAACAGACCAGTCGTACCAATTCTGGTAACACCTGAAGTTGAAACTTGGATACCACCACCGATGATGTTGTCAGCCTTCAGTGATTGAACGAATTGAATTGAACCGTTCTTGAAGACCATTTGCGGCACAGTGATGAACATTGCCATCAGCATCATGAACAAGGCGTTAAGTGGCACAATGTTGATCTTTTCTTCTTGTTGGTAGATCTTAGCGTATGAGTAAGTAAACTGCCCACCAAAGATCAGTGACAGGATACCCATGTTGGCGTTGTAAACAACCGTGAACATGTTTGAGAACTTGCCGAGCGTATTTGCGTACAAGGCAGCAAATCCTGGAATTGGAAAGGCCTGCGGCAGAACAGTCAGGATCAAGAAAATCGCCCCGACGATAGTGAATGGAATTACCGCATAACCTGAATCGATAATTGATCTAACAAACCGTGAACCAGCAAACTTCCCAATGCCAGTCGCGAGTTTATCTCTGAATGAGCTTTGTGCTTCAGCCATGATATTCTCCCCTATTTTTTCTCTTCATTAACTTTCGATAATCCTCTTTGAATTGCAATAAGGACCTACTGCTGATCCAAAGCCCGGCTCTTTTCCGCATTGCGGATCAGCGGCAAATATTTGTCTCTCCCCAGACAAATATTATGGATCCGTACCAAGACAGCTGCCGCAGCGGCCATCCCGATCAACAAAATGCAGAGCAAGGCTTGAACAGAACTCTTACTGCTTGCGAAAGGATAGATCAAACTCTTCAAAGGAGTAAACAAGCATATGCTCATCACCAAATTGAGGCCAAGTTGGAAAATGAGGTAGTGCCGAGTTTTTGGCACATCTGCCTGCTTGTTGTGCAGCTTGCCCAGCTGCTCAATCACGCTGACCATGCACCAAACGGTAGCTACAGCAGACAAAATCATCCCCGGCTGGGTATTGGCTGAATAGCTAACCAGCAGCCAGAAGAAATTGGCGAAAAAGAAAGCAATGACGAAGTAGCGAACCATCATGTAGCGGGCAAAGTACGCGTAGCGCACCCGGTCATCATGCCGTTTGTCCACATATGTCTGGTCTTGCTTCTTTTTTTGCTTTTGCTTCTTGATTTTTGCAGACATGCTTGCTCTCCTCCCTTGCGCTTATGCTTCGGTCTTCAGAGCACCGCTTGCGTAAAGCTTTTCGTACAAGTCAACCATTTCTCCCGCCAAGTCACGGAAGGTGATGGCATTCATCAAATGGTCTTGTGAGTGGACAACCAAAAGAGTCACGTGGGTGTGCTGGCCTTGGGCTTCCTTAGTCAACATGTCCGTTTGTGAGTTGTGGGCGTCAAGCAGAGACTTGTCTGCTTCTTCCAGCTTCTCTCTTGCTTCCTTGATCTTGCCAACCTTAGCCAGGCGGATTGCTTCAAAGGCCAAGCTCTTGGCGTTACCGCCGTTGGCAATCAAGCCCATGGCAGCCATCAAAGTTTCTTCTTCCCGGCTTTGCTGGTTTTCTGCTGCTTGCTTTAAAGTTTCTGAAGTATCGTTTAATTCAGCCATTTTTCAAATTACCTAATTTCTACTTCTACTCATCATCACATGCCCTTAGCAGCTCTCCCCTTCTGCCAAAAGCATTTATATCATCCTATTCAGCCATCAAGCTGTCAGCAAATTCCAAAACTTTCTTGCCGTTCATCATCCCGTAGTCTTGCATTGGGATAACGCCCATTGGAATGCCAGTACCTTCAAGCTTCTTTTCAAAGTCGCCCTTCATGTAGCCAACTTGTGGCCCAAGCAATACGCAGCTGATATCCATGGTGGACAGCTTGGTGTCGGCTTCAGAAGCCGGGCAGGCAAAGATTTCGTAGTCCTTGCCTTGAGCCTTGGCAGCTTCTTGCATCTTCTTAACGAGTAAGCTGGTGCTCATACCAGCCGCACAGTTCAACATAATGGTTTTAGTAGCCATAATTATTTCCTCCTAGACTTTTTTTGTGTTGTTTGTTTACGCTTACAGTGTATACCGTTTTCAGCTGAAAGTAAATGGCTTTCATTACATTTTTCTTCTGCCTGCTGAGTAAAAACAGGCTAAAATCCGCGTAATATCAGCCTTGAATCGCTATTTTATTTTTTTAGAAAAAAATAAAAGAACATGTTTTTATCGACTTAAGACTCTTATTTTGGACTTAAGAAGTAAGTTTTTGGCAAAGCAATAAGCCTGTTATGACGCTTTCAACTTTAGTTTCTTGCTTTCACATCTTTCAGTTTTCTTTCTCTAAGAAGAAAAAGTGCAATATTTTTTCTTTTCGCAACTTGCAATAACCGTGAATACAATCTATAATCAGAGTCGAAAGCGGTTACTTACCAAGATATGAAAACTTGTAAGTAAGCACTCGAGTAATGAAAATAGCGAAAAAGTGAAATTAGTAATGGAGGTTTTGCTCAATGTATTCTGCTAAAATGCCAGAAGGATTTTTATGGGGCGGCGCGGTAGCCGCCCACCAATTGGAAGGTGCCTGGGACGTTGGCGGCAAGGGCGTGTCCGTTGCTGACGTCATGACGGTCGGTTCAGCTACTAAACCTCGGGAGATCACTGACGGTGTCTTGCCAGGGAAGAACTACCCGAACCACTCAGCCATCGATTTCTACCATCACTATAAAGAAGACATCAAGCTCCTGGCCGGGATGGGCTTCAAGGCTTTCAGAACCTCCATTGCCTGGACTAGAATCTTCCCTAATGGTGATGACGCTGAACCAAGCGAAGAAGGCTTGAAGTTCTACGATGACCTGTTTGACGAAATGCACAAGTACGGCATTGAACCAGTCATCACTTTGAGCCACTTTGAAATGCCATTCAACCTGGCCAAGAACTACGGCGGCTTCACCAACCGCAAGACCATCGACTTCTTCGTCCGCTTCGCTGAAGTCTGCTTCAAGCGCTACAAGGACAAGGTCAAGTACTGGATGACCTTTAACGAAATCGACAACCAGAGTGCCTTCAACAATGACTTCTTGATGGCAACCAACTCCGGCATCCTCTTTAAGGACGGCATGACCGACGAAGAAAAAGAAGCTGCCATGTATCAAGCTGCTCACTATGAATTTGTGGCCAGCGCCCTGGCAGTCAAGATCGGCCACAAGATCAACCCTGACTTCAAGATCGGCTTGATGATCAACTACTCACCAGTCCGCCCACTGACTCCAAGCTCAGAAGACGCCCTTTTGGCCGACAAGTTCGAGCAGCACCGGGATTTCTTCTCTGACGTCCAAGTCTTTGGCGAATACCCGAAGGCAGTTGAAGCCTACATTGAAAAGCATGGCTACCGGCCAGACATCACTGACGAAGACCGGGTTGTCCTTAAGGAAGGGACTGTTGACTACGTCGCCTTCTCTTACTACCAATCAACTACTGTCTCCAGCGAAAAGGTCTCAGCCGATGAACTGAGCGACCTGGAAAAGGCTGTGGCCGTTAACCCAACTCTGAAAAGAAGCGACTGGGGCTGGGAAATTGACCCAGTCGGCCTCCGCCTTGCCTTGAACCACTTGACTGACCGCTACCACCTGCCGCTCTTCATCGTTGAAAACGGCTTGGGTGCCTACGACAAGGTCGAAGACGGCAAGATTCACGACCCATACCGGGTTGACTACCTCAAGAAGCACATCAGCGAAATGGAAAAGGCTGTGGCCATCGACGGCGTTGACCTGATGGGCTACCTGCCATGGGGGCCAATCGACCTGGTTTCTGCCGGGACTGGCCAAATGGACAAGCGCTACGGCTTCATCTACGTCAACAAGAACGACGAAGGCGTTGGCGACCTCAGCAGAACCCCAAAGGACTCCTTCTACTGGTACAAGAAGGTCATCGAGTCCAACGGGGAAGACCTTGACTAATCTTCTTTAATTATTATTGCCATACCAAACCCTAGACAAAAACGCGAAAAGCCAGCAAGATCTGCTTGTGATCTTGCTGGCTTTTTTCTGTTTATCTCTGTTTTTTTACTTTTTCTACTTGAAGTGGCTGCTGTAGACCGGTTCTTTGAAGCCCTTCTGCTCCTTGAGCCAGGCAGTACATTGCCTTGCCAGCTCTTCCGTCATTGCCTTAGACGCCGCGATCTGCTCTTGGCTGATCCCGTCGACATGGACACCGGCCGAGATTGTAATGCTGCCGGGCAAGTGGTCTTTGATTTTTTCAAAAAAGACTTGAGCCAGGAGGATATCCTTGTGGTAGCGGCCATCATGGCTGAAAAGCTTGACTTCCTCAACTTCCTGGCTGGACGCGTCATAGGTTAAGACTCCGCCTAAATGCGGCAGGTCCCCGCCTAGCAGGTTGACCAGGAGGTCTTTATTAGCCAAGGTCACTTCTGCCTGGATTTCATAGCCGGCTTCTTTGACGGTAAAAATCTGCTTCTGATTCATTGCCCTTCCCCCCATCTTTTGGCAAAATTGCTGGCAATGCCCAGATTGTCCAAGACCCGCATGTTGGTCTGATCCAGCAGGTCCTGGATCGTTTCCGGTCGGCCATAAAATGAGGGAATCGGAGGCATGATTTGGACGCCCAGTCTGGCCAATTTTAGGAGGTTTTCCAAGTGAATGGCTGACAAGGGAGTTTCCCGCGGCATCAGAATGAGCTTCCTCTGCTCTTTAATCATGACTCCGCTGGCCCGCATGATCAAGTCCTGGTCAAAGCCAAAGGCAATCCCAGCTACTGTCTTCATGCTGGCCGGCGCTACCACCATCCCGTCGACTTGGAAAGAGCCTGAAGAGATCGCCGCGCCAAGGTTGCCGTTGTCAGCCAGATGGTCAGCCAGGTCTTCTACCTGTTTTACGGTATAGTCAGTCTCAATTTCAATGTTTTTTCTGGCCCAGTCGCTCATGACCAGCCAGGTCTCGACTTCCGGCATGGTTTTAAGCTTTTTCAACAGGTCGATCCCGTAAATTGACCCGCTGGCCCCAGTCATGGCAATAACGATTCTCTTCATCTCTTCAGTCTTTCTTTAGTCCAAGTACTTTTTCCAGTCCGGCACTTCCTTGAAGTGGGCCCGTTCAAACTGGTCCTTCATATCAAATGGCACGGTTCCGTCGATCACCGTCTTTGAACTCATCCCTCTGAAGCGGATGGACTTAGGATCGTATTCCGGCCGCTCTGACGGGTCAAGCGGGTGGTTCCGCATCCCTGACAGGACCATGATGTCCATGTCCCCTTGAAAGCGCGTATTCATGGTCCAAACGACGTCATTCATGTCAAAAATATCCACGTCTTCATCGACCAGCCAGACCGTCTTCAGCTCCTTAAAGGCGGAGAAGGCCAGGATGGCTGCCTGCCGCTGGATCCCTTCATCA
>NZ_JBJEES010000096.1:0-2034 GCF_051873315.1 Lactobacillus sp. | reverse complement strand
CGGGAAGAAGCCAAGCGGGCCAGGAAATCTTTAGAGTTTTTGGGAATAAGTCCAGAGGGCGATTTGGCAGAGATGCGGCGGTTGCTTTTATCCCGGAAGTTGGAATTGGGTCATCAGAAAATTGTAGAATTGTGCAGGCGTGACGTGGCCAGATCAAAGCGGATGGAGAAAATCCTGCTTTTAGCCAGCCACGGGCCAGCCAAACCCTGCTGCCTGGAATTGAGAGCTCAAGGCATTTCTGCCAAAGAATTCGTGGAGTGGTTTGAAGCAGTAAACGCGGCCAATGATGAAAAGGCAATGCTAGCCGCACATCCCGACCACTATTTAATTGACACGTCCCCTTCCGGCAAGCAGCTGGTCTATGAGAGATATGGCGGCTCACCTTTTGTTTCCAGAGCTGTGATTGATTTTGCCAACAATGATGATGTTTTGAAAAAAGCTGACCCAGAATACCCTTGGCTGATCGCCGGGGCAG
This sequence comes from Lactobacillus sp., assembly GCF_051873315.1. Taxonomy (GTDB): domain Bacteria; phylum Bacillota; class Bacilli; order Lactobacillales; family Lactobacillaceae; genus Lactobacillus. The sequence continues at coordinate 1,559 of NZ_JBJEES010000096.1, read as the reverse complement.
CCATAAATGATTCCGGCAAAGCAATTGGCGGTGCCTTACACCAATTTAAAGACATACCAGGAGGGATGGAGGGAAAGCTGCAGATCAATTTTCCTTCGATGATGCCCAAGAAAATTGTTGAAGGACATAAGATTCATCTGGCAATTGAATTCGGCAACTGGATTGAAGCGGCAGGAAGAAGCTTAGATTAGGCAAATTTGCGGTTGGCGTAAGCTGACCGCTTTTTTGCGGCGATTTTTGCCTGGGGGATGCCGAACTGGTTATAATATTTGTAGATTAAACATTTTGGATTGCTGGAGAAGAGCTAGTTTGAGGTGAAAAATGGACGAATTTAAAGAGAGATTCTTAGCTAATATGGACCGGCACCCAGGCCTTACTTGGGATGAAGTTTTTTTGTAAGCTGGATTCTGATAAGACAGCAGCGCTTGCCTGGATGGAAGAAAGCGGCGGCGAACCTGATGTTGTTGCTTTAGACAGCGGTTTAGCCATTGTTGACTGCGCTAAAGAAGAGCCAGCTGGTCGGCGGAGTGTTTGCTACGACAAAGAAGCCCGGCTTAAGAGAAAGAAGTTCCCGCCAGAAACTAGCGCTGAAGAGATGCTGGCAGAACATGGCTTGGCCTTGATGGATGAAGCAGATTATCGCCAGCTCCAGGCACTTGGCGATTTTGATATGAAGACCAGCTGCTGGATCAAGACGCCTGCTGAAATCAGGGAAAAAGGAGGAGCACTTTTTGCGGAAAAGCGCTACGGGGCGGTCTTTGTCTACCACAACGGGGCGGACTCTTACTACAAGGTCCGAGGCTTTAGGGCCAAGTTGGTCTTGTAGGAGATTTTTTCAGAAAGAAGTAGCAAGATGAATCCTAAACTGCATGACTACACGGTTTTTGACTTGGAAACTACCGGTAAAAAGGTCATCCAAATTGGTGCCTTAAAGGTCAGAGATGACCAGACCGTGGCGAAGTTCTCGACTTACGTTAATCCCATGGAGAAAATCAATGAATATGTCTCTCATCTGACTGGCATCAGCAATTATCAAACAGATGCTGCCCCATTGATTGATGAAGTTATGCCAGACTTTCTGGACTTTATCGGCGACGATACTTTGGTTGGCCACAATATACTTAGTTTTGACTGTCACATTTTGGCTGACAACGGATATCCGCTGGCTAATCCAAAACTGGATACCTTGCTTTTGGCCAATAGTTACAAAAAGAGGGGCCTGTTTCTAGATCCTCTCCCCAACGTCAGACTGTCGACTCTAAAGGAATACTACGGGATTAAGATCAACTCCCACATTGCGATTAGCGACTGTATCACCAACAATATCGTTTACCAGAAGCTCCGCGATGGCGATTTAGCTAAGGCCACGGAGATAATCGATTTTACCCCCAAGCAGGTTGACTCTCGCCTGGCTGGCCAGCGTTTTGTGATTACAGGTCAGTTTCGCCAGGCAACCAGATATGAGCTGACCAGCTTGATTCAAAGTCATGGCGGCAAGGTGACCGGTTCGGTGTCCGGCGTGACTGACTACTTGCTGAAGGGCGAGCTGGATCATGTTA
>NZ_JBJEES010000095.1:0-7675 GCF_051873315.1 Lactobacillus sp. | reverse complement strand
CAATGAAAACATGGTTGATTACTGGGGCATCGACCGGCTTGGGCCGGGGAATCGCGGAAGCCGTTCTGCAGGCAGGCGACCAGGCAGTCGTTACTTCAAGAAAAGCCAGCCGGGTAGCCGACTTTGAAGACCGGTACCCAGGCCGCGCTCTGGCCTGCAGCCTTGAGGTATCTGACCCCCGGCAGCGCCGCGAAGTGGTTGCTAAGGCACTGGAACGGTTCGGCAAGATCGACGTCTTGGTTAACAATGCTGGCCGGGGCCACTTTGGCTCAGTGGAAAGCAGCAGGGAGCAGGACATCCGTGACCTATTTGAGATCAACTTCTTCGGTCAGGTCGGCATGATCCGCCAGGTTTTACCGGCAATGCGTGAGGCAGGCCGCGGTTTGATCATCAATGTTTCCTCGATGGGCATCATGTTTGAAAACTCAACGGGGAATTCCTATTATGTTGCCAGCAAGCTGGCCCTGGAGGGCGTCAGTGAAGTGCTGGCCAATGAAGTCAAGCCTTTGGGCATTGATGCGATGATCGTTGAGCCAGGGGCCTTCAGAACTGAATTCCGGATCGCTGCCACTAGCGACTTGGAACATGAGAATCCGGCTTATGCCAAAACAGCCAAGGCCAGCCGGGAATTCCTGCGCAAGCACCCGCACGATCAGCCGGGCGACCCAGCCAAGGCTGGTCAGGCAATCTATGAGGCCAGCCAGCTGGATGACCTGCCAAAGGTGCTGATTCTGGGCAAGGGAATGATTGAACTTGCCCAGAAAAAGCTGGCCGACCGGTCTGTGGAAATCGCCAAATGGCATGACTTGGCTGAAAGCACTGATTTTTAGGCTAATATTCCGGATGGTACTTGGCCATGACTTTCTTTTCAGTGCCGTCTTTGACGGCCAAGGTGTAATACTCGCACTTTTGATCGATAGTCTCAAGTGTCTGCTCAAGCAGCGCTATCTGTTGCAAAACAGCTTCGCGCTGCTTTTTAAACATCTCCAGACGCTGGGGCAGGGTGGCATCGCCTTCCACGCACCAGGTCATGAAGGTGCGGATGTCGGTAATGGACATGCCGGAATTTTTCAAGAATTCGATGATCTTGACCGCGTCAATGTTGCGCTGGTCAAATTCCCGCACCCCCTGTTCCGTCCGCCGCAAGCCTGGAATGAGGCCCTGGTTGTCATAATAGCGGAGGGTGGAAACCGGCAGCTGGCACATTTTTGAAACTTCTGTGATTGACAAAGTGTTTGTTTTTTCTTTTATAGCTGGCATAAAAAGTTCCTTTCATTTTTTTGAAAAAAAGGCTTGCGCTAAAGTTAACTTTAGCCTATATAATCATTATAACATCAACAAGCAAGCAGACACAGAAAGGAAAATTGCAACATGAACACTTTAGCAAACGACAGCAGAGTATTTAAGATCGACCCATCCATCAGCGTGCAAGGCGTCCGCTTCCGCAACCGCTTTGGCATCGTTCTGGCTGGTCACCTGTACCTGCCAAAGGACTTTGACGACAAGCAGACCTACCCGGCGATTGTCATCAGTGGTCCCTTTGGCGCGGTCAAGGAACAGTCAAGTGGTTTGTACGCTCAGACGCTGGCGCAGCGCGGCTTCGTGACCATGGCCTTTGACCAGTCATTTACCGGTGAAAGCAGCGGCGAGGTGCGCAATGTTGCTTCTCCAGACGTCTTCACCGAAGACTTCAGCGCGGCGGTTGACTTTGTCGGCCTGCAAAAATTTGTTAACCGTGACCGCATCGGTGCCATCGGCATCTGCGGCCTGGGCAGCCATGTCCTGACGGCAGCGGCAATCGACAAGCGGATCAAGGCCGTGGCCACTTCAGTAATGTATGACATGTCTTCTTCAATCTGGGACGGCGTTGGCAAGACCATGACTGATGAGAACCGGGAAAGCCTGAAGGACTACCTGGCCCGCCGCCGCTGGATCGACGCAGAAAACGGCACTTTTGCAGCCGGTGCTCACGAAGTGATGTTTGATCAAAATGGGGAGGTTATTTACATGGACAACCTGTTCCCGGACAAGTTGCCGGAAAACCCGAACCCGGTGCTGAAGGCCTTCTTTGACTACTACCGCGGCCGGGCTTACCACCCGCGGTCCATCAACTCTACCGGGGCCTGGACTTCAACAACTCCTTGGTCATACTTCAACTTCAAGCTGGAGCAGTACATTGACCAGATTTCCCCGCGCCCGAGCCTGATCGTCACCGGCGAAAACGCGCACTCACGCTACTTCGCTGAAGAAGCTTACGACAAGCTGAAGGATCCTAAGGAAATCGTGATCGTGCCAAACGCTGACCACGTCGACCTCTACGACCAGATGGACAAGATTCCGTTTGACAAGTTTGACGAATTTTTCAAGGAAAACCTTTAAAGGCAATTTTGGGCAAAAAATAGCTGGAAAGGAGAGACAGGATGTCTGTTAAAGATAAAGTAATCATCATTACCGGCGCCTCCAGCGGGATCGGCCTGGCCACCGCGGAGCTTTTGGCAAAAGACGGCGCCAAACTGGCGCTGGCTGCCCGGCACGTTGACAAGCTGGTTGAATTCAAAAAGTATGGCAGCCAGGTCCTGGTCAAGCAGACTGATGTTGCTGAGGCTGACCAGGTTCAAGAATTGGTTGACCAGACCGTGGCCCGGTTCGGCCGGGTGGACGTGATCTTCAACAATGCCGGGATCATGCCAGTCAGCTACTTGAGCGAACGCAGAATCAGTGACTGGCAGCAGATCATGCAGACCAATGTCATGGGCGTTTTGAATGGGATTGCGGCAGTTCTCCCATACATGGAGGAGCAAAACAGCGGCCACATCATCACGACTGGTTCGACCGCGGCCTACAAAGTCTTTCCTAAATTCGCCGTCTACAGCGCCAGCAAGTTTGCCGTCCGGGCCGTGATGGAGGGGCTGCGATTTGAAGAGCGGGAGCACAAGATCAAGTCGACTTTGATCAGCCCGGGAACTACAGTGACCAACCTGGTCAATACCATTCCGGGCGAAGCCGACCGGGAAGACGAGCGCCGGGTTCAGCAGTCCGCCTCCTTGACGGCTGAGGAAGTGGCTGAGGTAGTCAAGCAGGTGATTGACACGCCTGACAACCTGGCTGTAAGCGAGATTCACGTGCGGCCCGTCAAGCAGCTGGCTTAGCCATTTGACCAGCAAGAATTGCATGCACATTAAACAAGTTACTAAAAAGAGCTTGATTTCCGTTAATGGAAGTCAGGCTCTTTTTGCTCGAAAAATTACTTTTGGCCAGATTCATAGTTTTGGCACAGGAACTCGTCGGCATGCGGCAATTTGTCGTGCTTCATCAGCTCTTTTTCGGTACCGGCCTCCACCGCGCTCTTGTAGTAGGCGCACTTGTGGTTGATCACGTCCAAGGTTTTCTGCAGGTCGGCAATCTGCTCTTCAACGACCTCCTTGCGCTTGAGGAAGAGATCGTAGCGCTCTTGCAGGGATGAGTCGCCCTCTTGAGCCCACTTAGAGAACTGCTTGATGTCCTTGATTGGCATGCCGGTGCTTTTCAGGCAGTCGACGATCTGCAGCATGGTCAGGTCGGATTCGTTGAAGACACGGTAGCCGGATTCGCGCCTCTCCAGGTAGGGGAGCAGGCCCTCTTTGTCATAATAACGCAGGGTCGTTGACGGGATCCCGGTCATTTTGGAAACTTCTTTGATTGTGTATCCCATAAGAAAAAATCTCCTAAAAAGTTTGACTTTAGAGTTAACTCCAATGTTATATTCTATTCAGATGAAATGCAAGAGAAATAAGCATTTTTTTAGGAGGCAAATCAAATGAGCAAAGTTATCGTAATTACGGGTGCGTCCAGCGGGATCGGCGAAGCCAGCGCTAAGGTACTGGCCGAGCAAGGCAACAAGGTCGTGCTTGCTGCCCGCCGGGAGGACCGGCTGCAAAAGCTGGCAGACGAGATCAAGGCAGCTGGCGGAGAAGCCATTTACGTGCTGACTGACGTTGCAAAGATGGATGAAGTTCTTGCCTTGGGCAGCAAGACGGTCGCGACTTATGGCAGAATCGACGTCTGGATCAACTGTGCCGGTTTGATGCCATTGTCTGAGCTGGCCAAGGGCAAGACAGACGAATGGGAGGCAATGATTGATGTCAACCTTAAGGGGACCCTGTACGGCATTCACGCGGCCTTGCCGGTTATGAGAAAGCAGCAGTCAGGTCAGATTATCAACATTGGCTCTGTTTCCTCTCACATTCCTACTCCGGCAGGCGGCGTGTACGCGGCAACCAAGTTTGGCGTCAGAGCCTTGTCAGAATCACTGCGCCAGGAAGAAGCTACTGCCGGCAGCAACATCCGCGTGACGCTGATTGCTCCGGGCGCGGTTGACACTGAATTGCCGCAGCACGTCACCGATCCAGAGCAGCGCAAGGGGATGGATGCCTTTTACGCAAGCACGGCTATTCCCGCAAAATCGGTTGCTGATTCAATTGCCTTTGCGGTCAACATGCCAGAGCACACGGCAATCAACGAAATCTTGCTTCGCCCGACTGCCCAGGTTTTGTAAAATCAATTCAGTTGTTGGACTAGATGCATGTACATCAAACAGTTACTGAAAAAGGCTTGATTCCTGCTAGGAGTCAGGCCTTTTTTGGCGTAATTATGTGCGCTTTGCAAGCGCTTAGTAGCTTGAACATAAAACCAATATCAGCGGTTACTCGAGATGTTACATAAAACAGTGTATCAACAGCCCAAAAAGGTGCATTTAAATAATACGGCTTGTCAATCGTTTTTGTGGCCTATACCAATTGTATCAACATCTGATAATTTGTCATTAACACTCAACATATAACCACCTGTGCCATAAACTGGTATTTTGCCTTTCTGGAATTTATTTCAACCACACCCCCCAACTTACACTCTCCCATTAAATAATCCGCTTAACTTTGCCGGCCTTTGTAGAAGTGAAATCTGATATAATTTAAGAGGCAAGTTTTAAGGGCGGTGACTATCTGAATCCTGGAGGTGGTTCTATGGAGAATTATTATAAAGGTAAGGTAGTCATGAGCGTATACGAAGCGCTGAGCTTGATGCTCACTTTTGGAATGTTCGTTATTGCTTTGTTGACTTATGTTGACAAGCATGGCAAGTAAAAAAGTCGTCCCTCATAACTTTGCGCAGTTAGGGACGACTAATTTGTTCTGATACTGTCACCGCCTTTGAAGCGGGCCATCTGAGAGAGTCTTGCGCCAACAAGACTCTCTTTTCTTTTAGTATTATAGCATATTTGGCTCAGATAAACATCATTTGTAGCAGTGAACGCTTTACCTGATTCATTAGTTTTATTTTACGATCGTTTTGGATACAGATAAAATCAATTTCCTTGATCAGCTTTCCGATTTGGTCTTGTTCTTCAAGAGTTGGAAATCGAATCTGTTGTTTATAAAAGTCTTTTGCAACTAAAGAATTTATCATTCTTGCTGCAGTAGTTGAGTTGACTAATGGATAATACATTGCCTTTTTTATTAAAAAAATTCAGCAGCAAAGTGTATATGATATGACCCCCGAAATTAGGACACTAATTTCGGGGGTCATATCATAGAGTCTACAATGTTGGACCTTTTTTGTTAAGAAATTGAAACTATATTTCAACTAGCACCACGCGTACTAGAATATATTCTCCATCATGTGTATAGCTGTCAACAAAATCTTGTATTCCATTTGCCCCATAATACGGAGTATCACCATTTTTTCGTAAATTAGCTGTAACTGGTACGCGCAAGTTGTCAAATCTATCAGCCACATCCCCCAACTTACACTGCTCCCAAGCAAAACTACATCCCTTCCGCCTGTTCCTGCATGACCTGGCAGAAGGCGAGGACCAAGGGATCTGCTTCATCTTTCCGGCAGACCAGGCCATAGTCCAGCGGGGCAGGGTAGTTCAACTTTACCGCCTTGATCTCATCTGCTTTTTCGATCGCCACAAAGCTCGGCATCACGGTGATTCCTAGACCCGCCTTGACCATTAAGCTGACGATCTCAACGTCGTTAACGTAGCTGATGTCCAAGTCATCGACCTTCTTTCTGATCGTCTCTTGGAGCTTCAGTTGTTCCGGCGGGCACCAGTTGTTGTCCATCAGCAAAATTTTTTCTCCTGCCAAATCATCCAGGTCAAGTTCCTCTCTGTCACTTAAATGATGGTCTGCAGGTACGAGTGCCACAAAGTGTCCGCTAAAAAGCTGGTAGTAGTTCACCTCAACCTGATCAGCGATATCGTCGTGAGTCGTAAAAATCACATCACTGTCGTGGTCGATCAAGTGGTGCTTGAGCCGGTTGTGATCAAATCCCTCAAGAAAAATCTTGCAATTCGGGTATTCTTGGTGAAAAGCTTTGATCATCTCTGGCAGAATTGCTTGCTCTAGCGGTGTATCCGTAATACCAATCGTTAAGTTGCTTTGCTCCCGGTTGAAAGAATTTCTGGTCCGCTGCAGGGCCTTGTTATAGCTGTTGATCAAGCTCTTGCTGTCATCATAAAACAGCTTCCCATTCTTGGTCAGCTGGACTTCCCGGTGGTTGCGGTAAAAAAGGGTGACGCCAACTTCGTCTTCCACGCGCTGAATGATCCGGCTAACGGCCGGTTGAGAGAGGTGCAGGTTTTCCGCGGTCTTTGAGTAGTTCAGGCTCTCCGCCAAATTGATAAAAACTTCCAGCTGTCTCAAGTCCATCTTTGTCTCCTTATGCATTTCCGGTATAACCGATACCGACTTGATATTTCTCAACTCAATTATTGCATGATAAATTAATAGTTGAAAGCGGTACAGTTGATAAAAAAGGAGAAAAAATAATGACTAAGATCTATGACAATGTTGATCAATTAGACGTTAATGCATCTGCTGCATATACTGTTGAAACGGACGTCCTAGTTGTGGGCGCTGGCAACGCGGGCATGGAAGCCGCTGCGGCTGCCAGAGAAGCTGGGGCTAACACCATCTTGATTGAAAAGGAAAAGACTATTAACCTGATGCGGGTAGGTTTGGCCAGTGTTGACTCCCGGGCGCAAAAAGCCGCCGGCGTGATCATCAACAAGCAAGAACTGGTAGAAAGCCTGGCAGCTTTTGCTCAGCACAACGTGGACCAGCGACTTTTGGAAACCTGGGCAGACAACAGCGGGGCAACCTTGGACTGGCTGGAAGAAAAGGTCCTCAAGCCACACGGTGCCCACCTCAGAGCTGAAGCTGATGCTATGGTAACCAATAAGGCTTACCAGGCTTTCCCAACCGAAAACGATCCGACTTTTGACAACCAAAGCTTTACTTCATACGGCGACTGGTTCCTGGAATACCAAAAAGAGCACGGAGTCGACCTGCGCTTTGAAACCAGCCTGGTCAAGCTGCTCAAGGAAGACGGTCGCGTAACCGGGGCTTTGGTCAAGGATCTTGTCAAAAATGAGTACTACCAGATTCTGGCTGAAAAAGGGGTAATTTTAACTACTGGCGGATATTCCGCTAACACCGACCTGCTTAAAGCATGGAATCCTCTGGCCTTGAAGAAGAACGTCTACAACGACTCACCGCGCTCCAACGGGGCCGGGATCACGACTGCCTTGAATGTTGGCGCGATCCGCGATGAAGAACCAGCAGAAACGATTTTTGACCGCGGCTTGGTTCCAGTCGGCAAAAAGACTGAAGACATGTACTACCAAACTGCT